>DAIOUZ010000105.1:0-6443 GCA_036759285.1 Candidatus Limiplasma sp.
GAATATAAAACAAGTATTCTTGGTGTCCTTCTGCCCCTTGACACTTCGTATTGTTGTATTTTTTATAATCAATTGTGACACATTCATACGTCTCTTCTACACCAAATCTCTTCAAAGTCTTCTCGATAAAATCCTTTGACATAAATCCATCATTGTTATAACTAAGGATAATATATGAAGCCTTTGTTTCTGCCACCACTTTCTCAAAAAGGATATGAGCATGATACATTTTCGACCAATAAGATCTCATCGGAGTTGTTGGACGCGAGCCAGTAACCTTGCTAACAGGAGGATTGTCGTTTAAAATGAGCGTCTCAAAAAGATGGTATTGTGTTCCATATTGATTTTGAGTATAAGGAGGGTCAAGATAGAGAACGTCACACTCAATGGAACTTATTAAATCCTCAATCCTGTCATTATAACAATCCACCCGTTCACATACGCCCTCTTTTGAGTCTATTTTACTAAAAACAATTGGTTTTAATGCTCTTTTATCCCAGTGTTTCAAAAATGCGCCATAAACTCCTGCTGTATTAGAAACATCAGAGACAGACTCCAATAGGCAGGCCAATAAAAAAACATATTCCTTCTCCGTAATTTGTTTTTGGTCTTTCCATTCTTCTATCTGCATTCGAAAATAATCAATACGTCCAGCATTCTCTTCAGAAAAATACATCCGATCAGAACCTCCAGGAGAATAGTTCATGTAAATAAACCCATGAATAGTATTATTATTCTCATTCAAGAATGCAAATGGATCTATACCAAGCGAATCAAACTGGCATTCCCTAGCATACAACTTACCTCTTGAAAAAACAGTACAACAATTCAATGTATCATTGATAATTATATGGTTGTAAATGGATTTCAAGCTATCTGCAACAGCACCCATTCCACAAAACGCATCAAAAAAAACAAGATTTCTTCGATGCAACTGCTTCTGTTGCAACATAGAAACTATAATGTCAGCTATACTCTCTTTACTTCCTAAATATCGCATCTATAGTATTATTTACTTGTAAAGATTATTTGTGCAAAAATACTGAATTATTCCAAAAACGGAAACATCACAACGCAAAAAAGTCGATTTCCTTTCAGAAACCGACTTTATTCAAACAACAAGGAAACGTTTTGCTTAGGATTCAAACAAGCTATCCACAAACGCCTTCCTGTCGAAGACCTGCAGATGGTCGATGCCTTCGCCGACGCCGATGTACTTGACTGGGATCTTGAACTGGTCGGAGATGCCGATAACCACGCCGCCCTTGGCGGTGCCGTCGAGTTTGGTCAGCGCAAGGGCATTGACCTCGGTGGCAGCGGTGAACTGCTTGGCCTGCTCGATGGCGTTTTGGCCAGTAGAAGCATCCAACACGAGCAGAATCTCATGCGGTGCGTCGGGAACGACCTTCTGCATGACGGTCTTGATCTTGGTCAGCTCACGCATGAGGTTGACCTTGTTGTGAAGACGGCCGGCCGTGTCGATGATGACCACATCGGCATCCTGGGCCACAGCCGACTTCACCGTGTCGAAAGCCACGGAAGCCGGGTCAGCACCCTGACCTTGCTGCACAATGGGCACGCCTACCCGCTCAGCCCATATCTGTAGCTGGCTGACGGCAGCAGCACGGAAGGTATCCGAAGCACCCAGCACGACCTTCTTGCCGGCGTTCTTGAAGTTGTAGGCCAACTTGCCGATGGTGGTGGTCTTACCCACACCGTTCACGCCGATGATAAGGACCACCGAGGTTTTGTCTTCAAATGAAGGTGGTGCCATCGCCCGACTCGTTCTCCTGGAGCAGGCCCATGATCTCCTCTTTCAGGATGTTGTTGAGTTCGCTGGTGCCCACGTATTTGTCGCGGGCCACGCGCGCCTGGATGCGGTCGATGATCTTCAAGGTGGTCTCGACGCCCACGTCAGAGGTAATCAATATTTCCTCCAGGTTGTCGAGCACCTCGTCGTCGACGGTCGACTTGCCCACGATGGCTTTGGATATGCGGGAGAAGACGCTGGTCTTGGTCTTTTCAAGCCCTTTGTCGAGGTCTTCCTTGTTTTCTTTTTTTCGGGTTAGGAATGAGAATAGGCCCATGATTTCAGTTTTTTGACGGAGGACTTAGGACAGAGGACAGAGAACTTTTAGGGTAATTGACTGGAACAAAGAACCATCCTAATTCTTCAGCCCTTGGGCTTTAGTCCTTTGTCCTCAGTCTCACGTCCTTAGTCCTTCGTCTTTCGTCCTTATGTCCTTCGTCGGATTATACAAACACAAAAAAGCTCTCCCATAAGGTTATGGAAAAGCTCTATTGTTCTGCGGTTTACGCAAATTATCTCTTAGCAAGGTACTCCTGAACCTTGTCAGCAGGAACGACGATCTCCTCGAAATAGTAGGCGCCGGTCTTCTCAGAACGCTTCATTCTGATGATCTTGCTAAAAGTCTTGTCCAAGCTACGAAGGGTAGCAACAGCTTTCTTTGCCATAACTCTTAATTATTTAATCTCCTTGTGGAGGGTCATCTTTTTGAGAATCGGGTTATACTTCATCAACTCCAGACGGTCGGGAGTGTTCTTCTTGTTCTTCATGGTGTAGTATCTCGAAGTGCCAGGCATGCCGCTAGCCTTGTGCTCAGTGCATTCGAGAATGACCTTCACGCGTGCGTCTTTCTGTTTCTTTGACATAGCTTTCTTCCTTTCAAAAATGTGGCTGCAAAAGTACAACTTTTTCAGATACCCGCAACCGTTTTTTCAAAATTTTATTCTCCTGCGATAACCTTGTTCACAATTTGCAGAATTTCAGCCTCTTGCACCAATGCGGCAGTTTCAATCTCGGCGGCTTCGTTCAGAATTTGGGCTTTGAACTCCTCGTCTTTGAGCGATGCAGCATTGATTTTGACGTTCAAATGGGCACCCATGACCGCCGAACGAGCGCACAAAGCACCCACACCGGCGTCGGTGACGGAGTTCGGATTACCCGTCTCAGCCATGGCGCGGACGACCTCAAAGGCCTTGAAGGCGACCTTCATCGTGCGGAAAGGCACCTGAGTGGCATACTTGGTGGCCTCTTGGATGGCAGCGCTGCGGGCAGCCTTTTCTTCGTCAGTCTTCTTCGGCAAACCGAAAGCGTCCATGATCTTATTGAAGGCATTGGTGTCCTCATCAACGAGTTCAAGCAGCTCGTCCTTGATGGCCTGACCCTTGACAGCCCAGTTGGAGAACTCTTCCCAGCGCTCGTCCCAACCCGGCTTGTGCGATGATAGGTTGGCAACCATAGTGGCCAACGAGGCACCAAGAGCACCCATGTAGGCCGAGATGGAACCACCACCAGGAGCAGGGCTTTCTGAAGCGGTCTCGTTGGCGAAGCCCGTGCAGGTCATGTCGACGAGTTTCTTCTGGGTATGGTCTTCGATGAGGTATTCGATGACCTTTTCCTTCGGGTCGAAAGGTTTCAGGTCGTCGAGGCCCATCGACTTGACGGCGATCTTCATGATTTCCTCTTCGCTCACGCCGAGGCTGCGCTGCTGCTTGGCCAGGTAGAACTTACCAGCATCCATCAGCACTTTCTTGGGCACAAGGCCGACGATTTCGCAGCCAGTGACGCGCACGCCACGGGCAGCGGCCTTGGCGCAGACCTCCTCGAAGCAAACGTGGACGGGCGAAACACTGATATTGGTGATGTTCATCGACACCTGGGCGATGCCGTAGTCCTCGATGAACCAGCCGATGGCCTTGGTAGCCTTCAGGGTGCCGGGAATCATAATCGGTTTGCCGTTCTCGTCCTTCATCGGCTTGCCGGTCACCTTACCGCCTTCACGCATCGGGCGACCCTTTTCGCGCACGTCGAAAGCGATGGCGTTGGCGCGGCGCGTCGAAGTGGTGTTGAGGTTATAGTTGATGGCCACGAGGAAGTCGCGGGCACCCACTTGGGTGGCACCCGTATGGGCCACGTGTTCGTTCCATTCGTTGGGGCCGAAGTCGGGCTTCCACTGCTCGGTACCGAGGCGCGAGGCCAGGGATTCATATTCTCCCGTACGGCAGTAAGCGAGGTTGCGACGCTCCTTGATGTAGGCAGCCTCTTCGTAGCAGTAAATCGGGATGTTGAGTTCGTCGCCGAGGCGTTTGCCCAGCTTGTGGGCATACTCGACCACCTCTTCCATGGTGATGTTGCTCACGGGGATGAGGGGGCACACGTCGGTGGCACCTTGACGTGGATGGGCACCATGGTGCTGGCTCATGTCAATGAGTTCGGCGGCTTTCTTCACCACGCGGTAGGCGGCTTCGCACACGGGCTCGGGCTCACCCACGAAGGTGATGACGGTACGGTTGGTGGTCATGCCAGGATCCACGTCCAGCAGCTTGACGCCTTCCACTTTCTCGATTTCAGCGGTCACTTGGTCAATGATATTCTTGTCGCGGCCTTCGCTGATATTCGGCACGCATTCGATGAGTTGTTTCATTATTTTAGATTTAAAGATTTAATATTCAAGATTTAAGATTGGCCGATGGCCTATGACTATGGCTTATGGCAGCTTCATGATTAAGGGAGATCTTCCCTCTTCCATTGAAGCAGCCATAGGCCATTGGCTATAGGCCATAGTCCTACAAGCCGCGGCAAAGGTAAGGCTTTTTTCTTTACAAAATGAAATAGAAATCAATCCTGATTGTCTTCCAACTTGAAATTGATGGGAATTTGGTACGACACTCTGACAAATTCGCCATTATGCATACCTGGTTTCCATTTCGGCAGCATTTTCACTACACGAACTGCTTCTTCACCACAGCCATGGCCAATTCCTCTAAGCAACTTGACATCACCGACGCTTCCGTCTTTCTCGACAACGAAACCCACAAAAACACGCCCCTGAACACCTTCTTCTTTTGCCTCTTGAGGATATTCAACATTTTTTGACACGAACTCTATCAGTTTTTCCTCGCCCCCAGGAAAAGCAGGCATTTGCTCAACAATGGTATAAACATCCACAAAGTCAGAATTCTCCACTTCTCCTACTTCTGGGACAATCAACCCCTCCGTAACTTCATCATCTTCAATGCCTCCTACAATTTCAAGTAACATATCACTTGGGCATAGGGTCTTTTTTTCTTTCCCAATGTCTGCCTTGACTGTATCTGGCGCAGGAGCTAGCACATCGCCTTCGAGCAGGAAAGGCTCGTCGGTAATGGTATCGCTCTGGGTAGTATCGTTAGACATTTCAATGGGATCTGGAATACGAGGCACCTCACCTCGGACGGGAGACATGATTGGAATATCACACGATGTGGCCGCGAACAAAGTCCCGAGCGACATTCCAGCAAAAATTGCTGCCTTGCCCATACGCTGGCGTTTCTCCAACTCACGTTCCAAATAACGCACTTCTGATTCGCATTTCGGGCAAGTGCCTTTGCAGTCTCCTTGGTAAGTACATTCCGAAATGACTAATTCAATGTCATTCTCCTCCGCAATCTGTTTGCGGATTTCCTTTAGGATTTTGCAGGTTTGTTTGCCTTTAGCCATGATGTTATTTCTTATTTGGATAATTCGAATTTGATGGGCAATGTATATCTTACACGGACGGCCTTCCCTCTTTGTTTGCCTGGGTACCATTTTGGCATTAGGCCTATCACACGAAGTGCTTATTCATCACAGCCGTAGCCAATGCCACGAAGCACTTTTGCATCACAAACAGTGCCGTCTCTCTCTATATAAAACTCCACGAAAACCTTTCCTTCTATGCCAGCATCTTTGGCTTCTTGGGGATAAACCAAATTGTTTCCTATGAATTCAAACAGCTTTTGTTCGCCGCCACGAAACGAGGGCATGGTTTCTTGTATGCATCCGAAAAACTCACTACCTATCTCTTCAACCACTTCCTCTTCAATCGTGTCTGTGCGTAAACTATCAGGCGTTTGTGCCAAAGCCACTTGGCTTGCGCCCAACAAACCTACGGAAAGCCCCGCTACGACGGCAGCTTTGCCCATACGCTGTCGTTTCTCCAATTCGCGCTCCAAATAACGTACTTCCTCCTCGCATTTCGGGCAGGTTCCTCGGCAGTCGCCTTGGTAGGTACATTCCTCGATGACCAACTTAATGTCGTTCTCCGCCGCGATTTGCGTGCGGATTTCTTTCAGGATCTTGCAGGTTTGTTTGCCTTTAGCCATGACTTATAGTGCTTTTAATGTGTAATCATCGGAAAATGCAGTTTCTGCACGCATTGGCAAGCGAACGGGAATTTATCCTCAGATTTCTGCTCCCAAATGGCGGGCTTCCATTCCATAAATTTGAACAGCGCCGCGACTTGGGCATCAAGTTTTTCATTGATACCTTTTATTATTTCAATATGCGACAAATGACCGTTGGGCTCCACCGTAAAAGCAACCTCCATGTCGCCGTACGAGTTTCCATCAGCATTTTTGCCTAAGTTTTGGGAGATGAACTCCAAAAGGTCCGATTCTCC
>DAIOUZ010000105.1:6453-7174 GCA_036759285.1 Candidatus Limiplasma sp.
TAATCCAATTTCCGGAGATTCTCAGCACTCTCTTCAAATTGGGGTACATAGAAAGCCAGCGAATTGTTTATCAAAACAGTAACATAATCATCAGCATTGACATATTCTACCCCATCGAGGGATTCCAAGTCAAACCCCACCACAGAAAGATTCCTCATCCCAGAGAAATCGAACATATCCATTACACTTCTGTATCTTATTGGATCAAAATGATAATATGAAGTCAACGGCATTTTCCCCATCACTATAGGCACTTCCCCTCCTAAGTCTACTTCTATATCAGGCAGATTTACGTTCAAGCTATCCGGCTGCTGCGCCAATGCCACTTGGCTCGCGCCCAACAAACCTACGGAAAGCCCCGCAACGACGGCAGCTTTCCCAAAACGCTGGCGTTTCTCCAATTCACGCTCCAAATAACGCACCTCTGCCTCGCATTTCGGGCAAGTACCGAGGCAATCGCCTTGATAAGTGCATTCCTCAACGACCAACTTAATGTCGTTCTCCGCTGCGATTTGTTTGCGGATTTCCTTCAGAATTTTGCAGGTTTGTTTACCTCTTTTCATGTTCGTAATTTTTTGGTCTAACGCGGCGAAGATACGAATTATTATGAACAAATCGCAACTTGAAGTGAATTTTTCATAAATCGGGCCCTTCGACGGGCTCAGGGACCCTTAACTCCTGTAAAAAGCCAAGGTCCCTGAGCCTGTCGAAGGGCCGACTA
>DAIOUZ010000105.1:7184-11703 GCA_036759285.1 Candidatus Limiplasma sp.
GAATTTTTATAATTCGAGCACTTCAACCAACCAAGTCTCAGCAGGCTTTAGAAAACATGTCATTCCAGCAGAGGTCGGTGGGATAGTGGGAATCTATGCTTTCTGAAGCCGTCCATTATAACTTTTTCTTTTTGAACCGCCGTGCATAGATTCCCTCTCACGCACTTGCCTACGTTGGAATGACATGCACGGCTGACTGGAAATCGAAGATTCAACGTAGTCAATGACATAAGAGACGCTGCTTTGATATAGAAAAACCAAATCGTTCACCTTATTATATAATTGAACTCGTCAATGTTTTTCACCCCCATTGCTGTAAGGTGTTCTTTACTCTTCGCCACGTCCCCATCCGTGTTGAACTCAGGAATATGCGGCACACGCACCATGATGCGATTGGGGTCGCCGTGCTTCAGAAGCCATTCCAAATTGGCCAGCACAAGCGAGTTATCCTTGCCCGTATAAGCTTGATAGATTTCGGGATTCATGTCCTTGATGTCGACGATGTAGCCATCCAAAACCGAGTCAAGCGTTTCCACATTCTCGAAAGGCACATTGAGGCTGGTCTCGGCCACAATTTGCCACTGTTGCCCGCAAAGTTTGCGAAATGCCTTGATGAACTCCACCTGCAGCAAAGGCTCTCCCCCACCGAAAGTGATGCCGCCATGTGTAGCAAGGAAATACAGTTGGTCGATTTTCACCTCCTCAAACAGCGTTTCAGGCGTATAGACACGGCCATTCACCATGTCCCACGAGGCCTTGTTGAGGCAATACTTGCAACGCAAGGGACAGCCGCTGAACGCCACCAAAGTGGTGACGCCCTCGCCGTCTGTGGTCAAGCGGTGGCGGCTGATGCCGAAGATTTTCGCGGTGATCATTCCAAATAATCAGGCATTTGCGATTCGTCAATGGTGCGGCGACCTTCTTTGACGAGGTTGAAGACGATGCCGACTTGAGCGTTTACATTGCTACTGTTATAGGGATTGAAGCAGCCGATGATATTGTTCGTGGTCAGATAGATGTTGCAGGTTGCAATCATGGCGGAGAGGCCAAGGCCGAAGTTGGCATAACTGCCTGGCATCATCGTATAGGTGGCACACACGTTGAAATTGTCCCAAAACGAGCCGCAATAAGCCAAAGTCAAGGCGGGGCGGAAACCACTGCCGAGGAAGCAACCCTGCACCTGCGCACTAAAACGGTTATGGACATCAAGGTCATAGTTGCTACGCAGCAAGAGATTGGTATTCAGCATAGTATTGTATTTCTCAAGAGGAGAAAACTCCAGCTGGAAATACTGCTTCAAGGTGTCCAAAAACTGCGTACGATACGTTTCGTCGGAGGTGATCAGCTGCAACTGTTCCCATTCCAAACCATTGAAAAGGAAGCTGCCGTTGTCATAGAACTGACCCACATCGTTCACCGCACCCGTCATGCTGATGTTGTTCTTCCCCCAATGGATGAAGCCCAAATCGTGGACGGCTGCCACGGCACTGAAACGCTCGTCAAAACGATACTCGGCGGCCAAGTCAATGCCAAAGCCGGGATTGCGGAACAGCTCGCCCACACTGAACGGGCCATCACCCTTCAACTTGCCTGTCTCATCAACATATATCGCGTTGGGCAAAGCCGCTTTCACTGCGATGTTTTCCTCCAAACGAAGCGCGTAGGAATCGGCATCGGTGAAAAGTCGGGCATTGATGGCATCGGTAGTCACATTGGCGACGCCATAAAGCACCTTGACACGGCCACCCAGCGACAACTGCTCCGTGACATTCAACTGATAGCCTACCGCAAACTCCTGATACCCCACAGCATTCACATCCATATTCAACCTCACCGGATTATTCTCGCCGACAAAAGCGCCGTTGCCATAGCCCAACAACTTAAACAAGCCGTCGTTGTATTTCGCATCGGCTTGGGCCTTCACCCCATAATTGATGGTAAGCATCCCCTTGTTCAAGCGGCGATACAAAGTGAAAAGATCTACATTCACGTTCAAGCCCAAAAAGTTCTTCTCTTTCAGACTGTTGGCGAACTGTCTCAAGTTGACTGTTGCGGGGCGACCTTGCGTATCGAAATCGAAAAGGTTGTTGTAACGCAGAGACGTGTTCTGCACATCGAGGCCAATATTGCCGATGACGAACGACATGACACTCTCGTAAGGCAAATCCGTGGCAGGATTGGCGTTCATCTGATATGGGTTAAACCGCATGAAATCAACGGGTGACACCTGTTGCGCCTTAACTGAGACGAAAGTAAACGACAACACCAAAACGGCTATAAATCTGTATATTTTTTTCATTTTTCTCTTTGTGTTAGAATTTGACAATGCCATTGTACTTCACCCTGGCTTTCAGAAACACATCCAAATGCTGCTGACCTTTCAAGACCACATCATGAGCTTCGGTATCCACCGAATACACCGAGATCAATCGGTCGGAACGCAAGAGATTATCGACCTTCTCTCCAGTGATTTCTAATGTTACCTCAGTGTTTGTAGGCTGTCCATCAAACGAAGCATTGATCAGCCTGCTTTCATCGACAAGAGAACCCGTGACCTGCTCGGTCGCCGAATCATAAGTGATGAATTGCGCGTTCATGTTCAACGGAATCGTGGAAGTGAAGGTCAATTCCATAGTCAGCTTTTCAATCTGTTCGGGCGCGCTGATTCCTGAAAGATTCAAAACGGTCGTGTCGGTAAAACGCACATCGTTGACGGCAAAGTCAAACGGAATCTCGGCATCGACCATGACATCGATGACACAGGTATCATTGACCGAAACCAAGTCGGCCAAGCCCAATGGATTCACGATAAAACTTGATGCTGAGAAAACACCCAAGCTGTTAGCAGAGATTCTACCATTCAGG
Source organism: Candidatus Limiplasma sp. (assembly GCA_036759285.1). GTDB lineage: Bacteria > Bacteroidota > Bacteroidia > Bacteroidales > F082 > Limimorpha. The sequence goes on from DAIOUZ010000105.1 coordinate 10,050, forward strand.
CTTCTTTCCAAGGCTTTGCCAAATTCGTATTGCGTGGGGATATCGACCACTAAAGGCTCAGGGCCAAAAATGGAATATGGCACAGAAGTGTCGTCGAAGACCCAGGCCGTGTCCACCCGCAAGCAGGCTTCCAAATCGAAAGTGTTGCGTTCGTAAAGTTCCAAACGAGCGCCAAACACTTCCAAAGAACCCGATACATTTCCCGAGAACAGATTATAGGTCGTATCAACGTAGTTTCTCGATTCAAAGGCATCCACATAACCCGTCATTTCCTTAATGGCCAGTTCTTTCCCCTGAATATCAACATCCAAATACAGGTCGTGTTCGAGCATGCCCTCCAACCTAACATAAAGGTCATAACTCAAGTCAAGGGTATTGGCTGTGTCCGTTGAATAGTGCAAACCGTCGAGGTCAAACTGGATTTCGTCCGAATTGAGATCGAAATCGAGCATCAGGTCATGACCATCCGCATCCTTGATATCGGCCGAACGTATCACCACCTTCTGCAGCAGACCGATATTCGAACTCAAATCGAAATCAAAATGGCCTGTCTTCATCTCGGCCTCCATCACATGGATATTATCAGACTCAAACGTAATCGTATGATCGAAATGAAACACTGTGTCGTATGTCTGAGGCACGACAAAGGGGATGGGATTCACGAACGAGAAATGTTCTTTATACTCCAAATCCTTGAATTTCAAAAGCTTCTCCCCACTCACCGCGCCAAGGTTCTCATAATGGTAACCAAATGACAAATCACCATCCTCCGAGCAATGGATAATGCTGTCGATTTTGAGCTTCTGCATTAACTCAGACAACGAAACCGATGCCGAACCGACAGGCAGCAGCACCTCGCCCTCGGCATTCACGCCGTGCACATTATTCAAATCATAATGGTCTTTCTTGCAGGAGGCAAACAGCAACGCTGCCAAAGAAAGAATCAAAAACAACCTATTGTATTTCATTGTTTTATCCTTAAACAAATTTACCATTCAGCATCATCTTCGCCACCTTGTTCGCGCCATAATAATATGGCATGAACTCCAACTGGGTCATCGGCTGGGTGATGATGAGGTTGGCGCGTTTGCCTTTGGTGATGCTACCCGCCTCGTCACTCACGCCCATAGCGTAAGCCGTGTTAAGCGTAGTGGCATTCAGAGCCTCTTCAGGGGTAAGGCGATAGCGGATGCAAGCCATGGAGAGAATGAGCTGCATGTTGCCCGAAGGCGATGTACCCGGGTTGAAGTCGGAGGCCATGGCCACAGGCAAGCCCGCTTCAATCATCTTGCGCGCCGGCGAGAGCGGCAGATTGAGGAAGAAAGCACAGCCAGGCAAGACGGTCGGCATGGTCTCGGAGCCTTTCAAAGCTTCAATCTCTGCATCACCCATCTGCTCAAGGTGGTCGACTGAGATGGCACCATATTTCACACCCACCTGCACACCGCCTGAGATGGCCATTTCGTTGGCGTGGATTTTTGGCCGCATCCCGTATTTGATGCCTGCCATTAGAATACGTTCAGTGTCCTCGCAGGTGAAGAACCCTTGGTCGCAAAACACATCAATGAAGTCAGCCAAGTCCTCAGCCGCTACCAGTGGAATCATCTCGTTGATGACCAAGTCGACATAATCCTCCTGATGGCCACGGTATTCC
>DAIOUZ010000106.1:0-3015 GCA_036759285.1 Candidatus Limiplasma sp.
CCTATTAATCCTCCTAAAATCTCCCAAAGCTTTAACGCCAATCTTGAAAATGCGCTTCATGTTGATGCTGTTCACTCCGCCTTGTCTCGGACGGAAAGTGATGGGATACCACGCAATTTTCTCGTTTTTCTTCACCGCAATGGCACTCAAAGCAACATTAGCCAAGAAAAAGTCATCTGGAATATATTTCATAATGGCTTGCAACCTTTCTGCATTCATCAGACGGAAAGGTGTGTTGGCATCCTTCACCCACACATGGAACATAAGCCATACCACCAATCGTAACGTTTTGGTCACAAACACACGACTCGCACCATCTTGTCTGCCACCTCGTGTACCAATATGGAAATCAAATTCATGACGGCGTTCCCACATCTGCCAGAACTCTTCGGGAAGGGTTTGTCCATCGCTGTCCGTCTGAAATACAAAGTTTGCTTTTTCAGTGATTGCATAGCGATACAAATAAAGAACTGTGGCTCCGTGTCCCGAATTGGGCTTGTCAATCGGCACAAGGCAAGGATACTTTTCCTGCAATTGCTGCATAATTTGGAATGTATTGTCCTTGCTACCGTCGTTGGCAATAATCAGTTTGGCCATATTTCCTTCAGCGTTGATCTTTTCACATACAGGATGCCACTGGCGAATCACTTCTTCGATGTTGGCCGCCTCGTTGTAGGCAGGCATAACGATGTAAAGAATGTCTTTCATTTCTTTTGTTTGAATGTGATATATTTGTTGAGGATGAATTGTACAAGTGCTACCAGTACTATAGTTATCAGTTTGCAAACCAATTCGTTCCATTGCATTTTATCAACCATTAGCCATAGCATGAGCGAACTCAATCCGAGCCCCGTCAATCCAACAGCATAAAAAGACAAAAAACGTTGTGGGGTTTTGTCCTTCACCTTAAAATTATATGAACGGTTCAACATAAAGGAGGTGAAAATGCCGATGTGTGTGCTAATGACATTTGCCCAAAGGTATGGCAATATATCAAAATGGCAAAGGAAGGTGTAGACACCAAAATCTAAAGCAGCGCAAAAGCCTCCGATTATGCCATATAAAATTAAGTGTCTGAAACGATTGAATAGTACTATAATCTTGTCTTTCATACACACAGATTCTTAGCAATTTCATGTGCAAATTTAGGAAAATTTTGGAAACCAAAACAAAGTCGCCAAGAATTATTTATTTTTGCGGCAATTTGAACAATCATTCATGAAAAAACTCATAGGAAAAATAGGCCTAAAACTTGGCGGTTGGACAACTGTCAACGAAGCCCCATCCGATTTGGGCAATGCCGTTTGCATCGTGGCACCGCATACTGCCATTGAGGACTTCTTTGTAGGTCTGGGATTTTATTGGTCTCACGGCATCAAGTTCAAGGTGATGATGAAACAGGAGTTCTTCAAGCCTATCCTTGGCTGGATTCTCAAGAAGATGGGCGGCGTCCCTGTCAACCGCGGCCATCAGAACCACCTGGTGGAACAAATGATAGAAATGTTCAGCCAAAACGAAGACACGCACCTCGTCATCTGCCCCGAAGGTACGCGCAAAGCCGTCAAACATTGGAAAAAAGGCTTTTATGTCATCGCTGAAGGTGCGAAATTGCCCATCATCCTTGGCTTCATTGACTACAAGAAAAAACGCTGTGGCATCGAGAAATATTTCTATCCTACAGGTGACTACGAGAAAGACTTGGCCATGATTTGGGACTATTACAAAGATATCAAAGCCAAGCACCCTGAAGGTTTCAACCTTGACGAACAATACAGAGAACAATGATTGACCTGATTACAAAAATCCACGACAAGTTCACTTTAGAATTTAAGGTGGGGTTCAACACAGCGCAGGAGGAACGTCCTAAGAAATACTCCGATTATGTGATGAACACATGGATTTTTGTGCCCAACAGCCTCGACATTAATGCCGCCAAGTACAGCAAGGACGATTTCTACCGCGACCTCAAGTCGGGCGTCAGGCTCATCACGCCTTCGTATGGCATGCACGAATTGGCCTATGACGACGAACTGCTTCCCAGCAAGTCGCTCATTTCCAACTTCAACGACCTGCACATTGCGCCTGACGACACCCAAGACCTCATCCATTCCATCAGGATGTATTGCGCCATCTCCAAAAGTGCTTTCCGTGACGAGTGTCTGGCGATTGCTCAACAGCCTAACTCGACTCAAAGGATGGCAGCGTGCCTTCGTTTTCTGGAAGATGGTGGGAAAATACTGAATCGTTTCCGTGGATTGATGCATCAATTGAATGACCAAAACGCGACCGACAGGACACGGCAAGTCTTTGCTTACGGCGACGAGTTTTTGAGCAATGTCATGGAAAAATACACTTACCGCCTTCGTGACAGCATAAGGCTGAAGCATCCGGAAGATTATCCTCCGCTCGAAGCCCATTTCAAAGAGGTGCTTTGTGAGGAAAGGGCATATAGAGAAGAGCGAGGGTATCTCTGTGTGAAGGCCGATGACGAGAAAGGCAATGAGGACTTCGTATTTCGCGCCAGTTTGTTGAAGAAATTCACTGAGAGCGACCTTTACCTTAATGCCACCAAACGCAAGAACACTTTCATGGTTGAGCAAATCCCCTATAGTCTTGCTGCTGGCATTGCCATGGTGGTAGCTACCTTGTCGTCTTTCTTCTTCCAACAGCGATACGGCAATTTCACCTTGCCCTTTTTAATTGCTCTGGTCATCAGCTATATGTTCAAGGACCGACTGAAAGACTGGCTACGGCTTATCTTTGCCCGTCGTGTTAGTAGCAAAGTGTTCGACACACGTACCAATTTCCGCATCAAGGGACGCCATATCGGTTGGAGTAAAGATAGTGTTGATTTTATCGACAGCGACAAAATTCTGCCCGAGGTAATGAAATTGCGCAGCCGAAATCCCCTTTTCACCGAGGTGAGCGGCAAGGACGAAAAAGTATTGCTTTATCGTAAGAAGGTACAGCTTTGGCCTAGCGAGCTGGCCAAGGCCAGTCCTTACCCACTGAGGG
>DAIOUZ010000106.1:3025-7767 GCA_036759285.1 Candidatus Limiplasma sp.
CAGATGTTAAAGACGAAGATTGGTGCATCCTTAAAGCTATTGAACAGGTAAAGCAGCGTGTTTATGAATCTTCTAACACATCATACGAAGACCTCAAAGGCATCAACGACATCCTGCGCTATAACATCACGGAATACACCCGCAAGATGGACAACCCGAGTTTCCCGCTTTCGGGCACTTGGGAAGACAACAACTACAAGCCCATCGAAGGCAAGAAAGTCTATCACCTTACTTTTGTCATCCAGTGCGTTTACGAAGACAATATCGAATACAAGCGCGTGGTGGTGCGCTGCGACAGAAACGGCATTGTGAACGTAAAGGTTAGTTAACGTTAAACTTTGTAGAGACGCGATTCATCGCGTCTCCATTAATCACATCAGAACAACCACCTACCATAATGGTAAATTCTCCTGGCTCAACATGCCAGCCTTTTTCCTTAGAATACACAGCCAAATCACGTTGCGTGAGGTAGAATGTCACTTGTTGGGTCTCACCTTTATTAATATGCACCCTTTGGAAACCTTTCAGGAGTTTTGAGGCAGGAGCGATGTTGGCCACTTCGTCGCGAACGTAAAGTTGAACGACCTCGTCGCCATCGCAGGGGCCGATGTTTTTCACGGTGCAAGAAACCACACATATTGTGTCGGCCATAGATTCCTTGCTCCCCACTTCCCTACGCTGGAATGACATGGCCGACATGGTTTCTGCATTGTCATTCCTTGCAGAGGTTGTGCGATTGGAATCTATGGCAGAAACCGCCTCCACTTTCAAATCGCTGTATTCGAATTGGGTATAACTCAAACCGTAGCCGAAGGGGAACAACGGCTTGGCAGATTCCTCAACATAATCTCCTGTGACAGGTTGGGAATAATAGACAGGAATTTGTCCCACCGAGTGCGGAATAGAGATGGGCAAACGACCCGCAGGATTGTAGTCACCCCAAAGGATGTCGGCCAAAGCGGAACCACCTTCCATGCCAGGATACCACAGCGTCAGGAGTGCATTGGATTTTTCGTTCGCGAGGTTCATGTCCAGAGGCCGACCTTGGATGTAGACCGTCACCACGGGCTTGCCCGTGGCATAAATGCGTTCCATCAGTTCCTCTTGTTTGCCTAACAGTCTCAGTGTAGAGCGGTCGTAGCCTTCGCCACAGTCCATGTCAGATATGGATTCGTTGACAATGGCGGCGCCAGTTTCCTCGTAATTCGTCTTGAAGTCGCGGGCGGAGGAACCACCCACCACCAAGACTACCGCATCAGCAGCTTTGGCGATGCGCACGGCTTCATTGATGTCTGCATCGTTCTCGTCTCGCACGGCACAGCCTTTGGCGTAGGACACCTCTGCCCTGCCCTTCACTTGGATGCCTTCGAGCATGGTCACGATGCGATCAGGGTCTTGCGGCGCGGTGTAGTCGCCTAACTGGTTGTACATGTTGTCGGCATTTGGCCCGATGACAGCCACCTTTTTGACTTGTTCGCCAAAAGGCAAAAGGCCGTCGTTTTTCAGCAAGACGGCGGATTCCAGAGCTACTTGCTTGGCAAGTTGGGCGTTTTCTTTCGTGCCCACTTCCGATTCGGCCAATGCCTCGTCAACGTAAGGATTATCGAACAATCCGAGGTCATATTTCAATTGCAGCACATGGCGCACGGCACGGTCGATGTCGGCCTCGCTGACCAGACCGCGTTGCATGGCTTCTTTCAGATAGCCACCATAATTATAGCCGCCCAAGTCGATGTCGACACCCGCCTTCAAGGCCGTGGCAGCGGCTTCAGCAGGGTCGGCGGCCACATGTTGCGTAGCATAGATGGCATTGACCGCATTGAGGTCGGAGAAGACGACACCCTTGAAGTCCCACGAATTGCGCAACACTTCTTGAAGCAGCCATTCATTAGCCGAACAGGGAACGCCATCAATGGTGTTATATGAAGTCATCACGGTCTTTGCACCGCCTTCACAAACGGCTTTTTCAAAGGAAGGCAGATAGTCCGTCATCAGGCGGTTCGGTCCGACATCGGCGATGGCTGCGTTATGACCGCCCTGCGGGATGCCATAAGCAGCCAGATGTTTCAAAGTAGCACAGACATGTTGCTGCATTCCTTTCACAACGGCAGCACCCAATGTACCAGAGAGATATGGATCCTCACCCATCGTTTCTTCCACCCTCGACCAACGCGGGTCGCGGGCGATATCGAGCACAGGGCCATAGCCAATTTGTGCGCCTTGCAGGCGTACTTCGCGCCCCATCGTCTCGCCCATTTGTTCCAAAAGGGCCCTGTCCCAAGTAGAGGCTTGTCCGATACCCGTAGGGAAAACGGTCGTACCCACCGCCATGTGGCCATGAGGTGTTTCCTCACAGAAAAGCAACGGGATGCCAAGGCGTGTGTTTTCCACCGCATGACGTTGCATCATGTTGAGCAACCTTGCCGATTCACGCGGATGCAAACCCGTCTCCACCGTTTTCCTTGACCATGGGTCAGCACGAAGCACTGCCCAACAAGAACCAAGGGGCATAGTGTCCATCCTGCCGAGAAAGTCGTCATCCAACCATAGTGAATCGCCCTCCTTGCCGTAGAAATTGAAGCCTATGGGACAGGTCAGCTGGCCGCATTTTTCCTCTAAGGTCATCTGCGACAGCAAAGCCTCTACTTTGTCTTGCTTTTTGGCGCAGGAACAAAGCAAGACCAGAACAACGAATACTATGGACAACCTTCTATTCATTTCTTTTTTTATCACAAAACTTGCAAAACCGTCAAAACCGCTTTTCGGTTAGGGAAAGCCAGCCAACCGGTGGCTTTCCGGCGGCGACACGGTTGTGTAGCCGCCCACGTTTCTCTTCTGTTTTGCAAGTTTTGAAGGTTTTGTTCTATATTATACCAAGTGTCCAATCAGTTCCTCGCGTTCGCCAGGCAGCATGTCGATCACGGGAATCTCCACCATCGTGTAGCAACCCGGTTGTAAGCGCATCGTGGCGCGGGCCACGTTGACCAGCACCTGTCCTGTCAGCGCGGGGTTGTTGATGCTCATGTTGAATTCCATGCGTTGGTTCTGGGTCTTGCCTGAGACGCCTTTGCGCACGAGATTGACGCCATGGCCCATGTCGCGGACGGCATCGACGCTATCAACAGCAAACACATGGGTTTCGTCGCTGGCGAAATACGGGTCAGCCTTGATGTCTTTGGTCACTTGTTCGAGGGTGGCGCCGTCCTCGAGTTCCACATACACCATGCGGCGGTGGATGCCTTCGCCCAACGGAATGGTCACCGAGAGGGCGTTCTTCACGCCTTTCTTGGAGCGCACGCAGACGCTGTGGCCCATCGACATACCCGGACCGAAGTTGGTGTAGGACAGTCCTTTAGGCGCCAAACTCTCCATCAAAGTGCGGACAATGGAATCCGAGCCCGGGTCCCAGCCGGCGGCGATAACACTGACGGTCTTTGTTTCCTTATTAATAGGCATCAGCTCGCGGCGATAGTCGACGATGGAGGTATGAATGTCAAAGGAATCCACAGTGTTGATACCCAAAGGCAGAATCTGTTTGGCATATTCGGGGCAAGAGCGCGTGGGGCAGGCCAAAATAGCCACATCCACGTTTTTCAGCTTCTTGATGTCTTTTACTACCTCGTACTGAGAGAGTTCAATAGTTTTGTTAGCATTGCGGCGGACGATGCCAGCCACTTCGAAATCGGGGGCGGCTTCAAGGGCTTCCAAGGCGAAGCGGCCCACATTGCCGTAACCTACTACGGCGGCTCTGATTTTGTTCATAGTTTTGAATTTAAAGGGCAAAAGTAGAAAAAAACGGAAAAATACGATTGTTATTTTATATTTTTGCGCCCAAATCAAATCATTCATAATGAAAAAACTGAGTCTTTTCCTCGTTTTATTGGCCGCCACGATGTTTGCGCAGGCCGAAACCATTGAACACATATATCATTTCAGCCAACCCATTGTCAGCGAGCGCGACGGCTACCAACAGATTAATCGTCAGTACGCATGGCGAATACCAACAAATTGGTTTTCAGGGCTGTTTGCTATCAGGAATGGTCGGTGAGCCTACCCTGCCCTGGCAAAGCGTCAGCCTAATGTTGCCCCAAGGTCAAGAGGCGGTTTCCGTCGATGTGGAGTTCCTTGATTTTGTGGAGCTTGAAGGCAGCTTCAACCTCTATCCTGGCCAGAAGCCTCGCCCGATTTCAAGCGAAGAAAAGATTCCTTTTGCGAAAAACGAAAGTCTATACCGTTCCAACGAGGCCTATCCCGTGCATAGCTACACCCATGTCAGCACGCAATACCTGAACGGCGTGGCTTTTGCCTTCAGCGGTTTTACGCCAGTACAATATGTGCCTGCCACAGGCAAAGTCAGTTATGCGCAGACGGTGAAGGTCACGATTGAGACCACCGCAAGCCGCGACGACCACAGCCGCAAGCTTTGGCTCACGCCCGAGAACGAGGCTTCCATTAAGCGTTTGGCACAAAACCCCAGCATGTTGAGCACCTACAACAAACGCGGTCGTGAAATAGGGGGCTACGACATGCTCATTATTACCAAAGAGGAATGGATTCCAAGTTTCGGAGAATACTTGAATTTGTACAACGACAAAGGCATCCGCACGCATATTGTGGCCTTGGAAGAGATCTATGCCACCATGGAAGGTGTTGACCAACAGGACCAAATCCGAAACTACATCATCCAGGAATATGAAGACAATGGCATCCAGATAGTCAGCCTCGGCGGAGACGTGAGCATT
>DAIOUZ010000106.1:7777-9742 GCA_036759285.1 Candidatus Limiplasma sp.
GGGTGAAGACGACCTCTTGCCAGAGTTGGGTATCGGCCGTCTGTCTTTCAACAACGAGGCGCAGTTTGAGACCATCATGCACAAGACGTTCAGCTACCTGCAAAACCCCGTTTTGGGCGAGTTCACCTCCCCCATTCTCGGTGCGGAACATCTTGGCGACGGCTACTATGGCAGCGAGGACATGGAACGCCTCATCGGTGAAAACAACGACTTCGACTATACCACTTACGGCTATCCGGAAGACTATAACTTCAAGCGCTATTATGCAACGCCTACCATGAACTGGAATGGCAATGCATTCCGCAATCTCATCGGTACGGGTGGCCAATATGTCCACCATGTGGGCCATGCCAACACCGATGTTGTCGCCAACTGGAACATGGGTTCAATGGGTGACCAGTTCTTCGCAGGCAACGACGGTATCAACCACAATTACATGCTGTTCCATTCCCACGGCTGCATCTGCGGCGACTTCTCCCACAACTGCATCTTGGAAAAAATGGTGACGATCTCGACGGGATTTGTAGTCACCGTTGGGAATTCACGTTACGGCTGGTATATGCCATGGGGCGACGGCATGGCCGCTCACGTTCACCGCGAGATGGTTGACGCCTATTGCCACGACCATATCCCATCCGGGGGCATGGCCTTACGCGAGGGAAAGATTGCCTCGGCACCGTGGGTCGCGATTCCCATTGAAGAAGGACAAGAGGAGAACGGCTATCTGCGTTGGAACATCTACTGTCTCAATGTGTTGGGCGATGCTGCCTTATGCCCTTGGTTTGAGGAGCCTTTCACGCCTAATGTGGTCTATGAGCAAGGTCTGATGGTCGGTGCCATGGCCACCATCGTAAATGTGAACCAATACGGAACACCATTAAGCAATTTCTGTGTCAGCCTCTTCGATGGCGAGACCCTGCTCGGTCGCGGCATCACGGATGAGAACGGCAATGAAACCTATGCCATTTCCATCTGGCCGGACTGGGACGGCAACATGGTCATGTATGTCAAGTCCCTTGCGACTGGACAAAGTGCTTGGCCACAGTCCTTCGAGGTAACTGGATTCGGGAGTGGTGAAGCTTACGTTTACGGCGACATCATCAACCTCAGCGGAGAAGCAGAATATGGCGCCTCGCGCTTCGTCAGCATGGATTTCTACAATAAGGGTGATGTGAGTGCATTCAATATTTATCCCGAGTTAAGCTCCGATTGTGAGTACATTTCCGTTATTCCTGGTAACATAATCATCTCTGAAATTGCCGCTAACGGAACTGAGCATCTTGAGCAGGGCGGATTAATAAAAATTGCCGACAACATCCCTGACCAAACCATCTTTACTTTGGACCTCACGGCATACACTGACGAGACGGCTCATACCACCCACAAGTCTTTCCTTGCCAAGGCACCCAACCTACAGTTTGACAGCTATGCCGTCGACGATAGCCAAGGCGACCAAAACGGCTTCATCGACCCTGGCGAGCATGTGGTTATGCACATCAACGGAAAGAATATTGGACATGCCCTTGCTGCCGGTACGACTTTGACGGTCACCTGCCCCGACAACAGCATTCAAATCGAGGAACCGACCCTACAAATTGGTAATGTGGAGGCTGGCGGTGATTTCACTGCCGATCTCGTCCTTACTGCTGCCGACGACATCATCGGCGGCACCGTTTTCCATCTCGACTTGGCTTTCCAAACAGGTGCTTACACCTTCCTTCACGACCTCAGCTTTGCCGTGGGCATAGCGGTCGAGACCTTCGAAAGTGGCGACTTCAGCTTTTTGGACTGGGAACACGCAGGCGACTTGCATTGGTTTGTCACCGATGAAGAGGCGCACAACGGTACTTATAGTGCCCGCAGCGGTGCCATCGACGATGACGAAGTCACGAAACTCTTTGCCTATGCCGACATTTTTGACGATGGCGAAATCAGCTTCTGGTTCAAAACTTCTATAGCCGCGTC
>DAIOUZ010000106.1:9752-10308 GCA_036759285.1 Candidatus Limiplasma sp.
ACAAAGACCTGTTTGGCTTCTTCATCGACGGCCAGAAGATGGACTTGTGGTCGGGCGAAAACGACTGGACTTTTGTCAGTTACGACTTTGAAGCGGGCAGCCACGTCTTCGAATGGCTTTACGACAAGAATGGCCATGGTGTTTCCGGCTCCGACTGCGTCTGGATCGATGACATCACTTTCCCGCGCACATGCATCGTCACTAAGATCGAAGAGGTTGTGACCAAACGCGAAAACCTCCTCTATCCCAATCCCACCAAGGGAAGCTTCACCCTCGAATTGGCCGAAGAGAGCAACATTCGCATCTTCAACATTCTGGGACAGGAAGTGATGCACCAAAACAAGGTCTCAGGCATCCAGCAAATCGGTCTTGAAAACGCACCTAAGGGATTGTATTTCGTTCAGATTCAGAACGGAAGTGAGACCGAGGTCAAAAAGCTCATCGTGGAATAAAACGTTATCATTAAGTAGATGAGCAAATTTAGTTTATATAATCTATATGTTGAGATTCCCTTGCAGGGAATGGAGTTCGCTCGTTTTTCTATATGCGGCGGCCT
>DAIOUZ010000106.1:10318-11625 GCA_036759285.1 Candidatus Limiplasma sp.
TGTGGGATTTACGAGCAATCAACTTGTTCACACCGCCGCTTAATAAAATATGTCTTAACTCCATTCCCCGCAGGGGAATCTATCGGAAAGCCCATTAAAATATTCAGTTTAATGTTGAACAGTTAATTATGAAAAAACTGCACTTTATTGTTTTGCTTTGCCTTGTTTGTGGTTTGTTTTCCTGTACACAAACCGAATCCAGCACATCGACAAAGGAATTAGACCAACATGAAATAGCAGAAGCGATTCATAACAACCGCGGTTTACATAGTTCTTCTAAAAAACTCAACGAATACATAGAAAATATTAACGCTGATAATGTAATAAACCTTATAGAAAACTATAAAAGATGGTACAGGAAATCCATTTTTAATGAAATAATGAGAAATGTATTTGTATCAAGCAAAACGAGAGCAAATTCAGCGAAACATATAAAAGACATGCTTATGCAAGCTATGAAGCGTAGTGGTACATACACAGACGATTATGATAAATTGATGGATGGGCATATAGAGTATGAAAAGAACAAATTCGGCAGGATGAAATCTAAAGATATTGATGAGGACCTAAGAGCCTTGTTTGACAGACACAGGCAGACGCGGAGGGGTAAGAGTTATAATAAGTTGATCGCGGCTAATGGTAAAATCGATGCGACTTTCAATCAAGGTTATGTACAGGATTGTTGGTTACTTTCAGCTATAAAATCCTTAAGCATTAATCCAGAAGGGCTGAAAATGCTGCACGGTTTAATTTCCTTAGACGACAAAGGAAATGTAACTGTTCAATTGAAAGGAGTTGACAAAAAATATACAATTTCCAAAGAAGAGCTCGAAGGGGCGAATGAATTTGCCCAGGGAGATTTGGATATCAGAGCAATAGAACTTGCGGTAAATAAATATTTACACGAAGTTGGAGATCACGGTGGAAAACGCAACAATGCTGGAATCAATAAATATTGTTCTGATATATATGATGGCAATCATTTAAGCACACCTTATCGTATATTATTTGACAAACCAGTTGTTAATAAATCTCAATCAAATAAGGAAACAATAGAAAAAATTAAATCTGGTAAATATTCAACTGTTGTACTAAGTCGTAATAATTACAAAATATCAGGATGTTATTATAATAAACGTCACATTTATGCCGTAACAGGTGCTGATGACAATTATGTATATCTATCAGATCCCTACTTTCCTGATGAAAAATGCTCAATGACGCATTCGGATTTTACAAAATTTTTTAATGAATGCTATTCTACGAAATTATCAGATTAATCCTAAAATAACATACTCTAAACCATG
>DAIOUZ010000107.1:0-1790 GCA_036759285.1 Candidatus Limiplasma sp.
TCCAATTGACAATCAATGTATTAGATTTTCTTTAATAATATACGACTATCCCTAAATAGTGCAAAGCCAAATCACCATTATTATTCACCAAATAACTATCACGCAAACAATAGGCAATGGTGTCGGACAAATGGACTTTGACTTCGCCAGAATGATCAAACTCCAAGTCATCATCAAATGGAATAATTTGCAACCAACTCTCACGAGTAATACTATCGTGAAGGATGCCTACGCGAATATTTCCGCCATTTTTGGGATGTTTTGTAAACATAAAATGGTGAAGATCAGTATCCTCGATGAAGAGTGTATCAAGAATCATCGCCCCATGGCGGGATACCTTATAGTATTCTTGCCCAGCGGCCCATTCACTATGGTTGTCAGTACCGTAATAATGCACAAAAAACATCACATGACCATCATTCAATTGGAGAATGTTTTCAGGCACTGCGAAATTCGAGTTAGGTACATTACTGAAATGAAGATGAGCAATGGAATCCAAACTTTGGCCTTGAACCAGCATTGCAACTAAAAGTAAACTGATAACAACGAATTGCTTTTTCATAGTTTTGAATACAAAATGATTAACACCGCAAAACTATACAAAAAAATCCCGGCATTTAAAAGCAGAAAGACAAAGTACGGATTTTTCTAGCCTTAGAAAAAAGCAATATTTTGATTAACAACTATTTGAAAAACATAAAAGTACGGATTATTGTCATCAAATCAGAAAAGAAATGGGGTCGGAACCTGCTTTTTTCCTGATGTTTGTGCGGTATTTTTCCACCGTGTTCAGGCTCAAGTTCAATATCTCGGCCTCCTCTTTCATCCTAAAGCCCAGAAATGAAAGGATGACAATATTGCGTTCAGATTCGGTCAGGTTGGGATAAGTGGAAACCAATTTTTCAGTGGCTTGCGGATAAGCAGCAACAAACTCTGCCATTATGCGTTCCATCATTTGCTCTTCACCCGATTGATAAATGGCCAACACCCGTTGCTGTAACAATTGCAATGAATGCTGTGAAGCCGCGTCAAACTCGGATTGCAACTTACGATAGGATTCAGCTTGCCTAATTGATTCTATTTCTTTGTTCTTTCGATAGCGGTTAGCGAGCCACAACACAACCAAAAACGCTATAAGTACAAATGCCAACAACAAATAAAGCCGATAACGTTTCACTTGTTGCTCGTTCTGCAACTGCATCATCTCCATTTTCTTTTCATAATCACTTTTCACATGTTCAACATCCGTGGAACGTGCTCCCAAATCCTGTAACAAATCAATATAGCGGTCAACATACTTCAACGCCTCTTCCTTTCTGTCTAATGCCTGATATGATTTATACAAACGACAGAAAATGTCAGCATTTTCAAAATTGGGAACTATATCAAAATTCATGTCTTTCATGAAATCCAATTGCTTTTCAGCATAATAAACACAAGAATCATATTGTGGTAACTGGTAATACAGCTTACTTAGTTCAGAAAAAAGAGCATCCTTGTATCTAAACAAAGGCCCTTCAAATAGTGCCAATCCCTGATGGCATTCAGCAATGGCATGATACAACAATTGTTGTCTTTCTTCTTCACTTTCATAGTCTTGATTTTCAATCTGTCGCCTATATAACATTGACATGGAATAATGATAACCTGCGATGTTTTCAGTTTGACCGTTTTTTTGAGATGCCATCAAGCCATTTTCAAAACAAACTCGGCAACTATCGTATTCCCTGAGTGCCAAATAAGCTTCGCCCATTGCATTGGCTGAAAAGAAGTGCAAATAGTTGTTTTGT
>DAIOUZ010000107.1:1800-4477 GCA_036759285.1 Candidatus Limiplasma sp.
AGTACTGGTCAGCCTCTTTCAAACAACGCAACCCATCGTGATAGTAGCCATTGTCCAAATAGCACATACCCAAGCGCATCCGAATTTTGTTTTGGTAACCCAGAATCCTTTCTTTTTGGGTCTCGTCTATGCCTGAGTACCTAATCAAACGCTCATCCACATGATGGCACTGCTCCATACTTTGCAAGGCTTTGAACAACCACTCCAACTTGATTTGCTCACCCTTCCCTTCCTTTGAAGCGATACGCGAAAGAGCCTCACAAGTCTCGGCTTCAAACCATTTGTCCTTTCCTCCAATAAAATAGTTCTCAGCTATTTGCAACAGAGAATCCGTTTCATTATCATAAAGAAAAAAGGCATCACGTACCTTGACTTTCATCAAACAATAATGCGCCCGTTCCTTCTCGGAAAGCACTCCAACATCCAAGGTATCAAGGATTTGCAGGACACTATCAGGCTTTGTCGCGCTATAATACTCCAGTTGATAGAGCTTGTCCTCTTGTGGGCATGGCTTGGCCTCGCGCGTGGGCGAAGAAGTGCAAGAGGCCAAAGTCGCGAAAACGATTAATAATATAAGGTGTCTTTTGTTCATTAATGGCGAAAATCACTCCTCATCCACCAAAAACACTGCCACTTGGCGGATACCGCTGGCTCCGATGACCAAGGTCTGTTCGATGTCGGTGCTACAGCTAGGCCCCGTGATAAAGGTCAGCTGCGAGGGTTTGTTCTTGGCGTATTTCCGCTTTATGCTCTGGAAAGCCGTGCGCATCCCGGGAACAATCTGCTCCGTGGTGGCATACACCAACAGGATGTCGGGCAAAGCGTATGCCTCGCGGGTCTGGGTTAAGGCGTCGGAAAGGACGATGCTACCAGTCTGGGCTACCAAGCACTCGCAGCCCGTCAGGCTGACAAGCTTCTGCTTGGGCTCGCGTTCCTTGCCTTCGGTATAAGGAATGCCGTATTTGCTCAACAACGCTTGCATATCGGGGCTGGTGCACCACAGCGGCTCCCAGCCGTTTTCGGGCGCCAGCTGCTTGAGGCATTCGGCAAACTCAGCCTCGCTCTCCAGATAGATGAAGATGCCGCCGTGTTCCTTGAAGTTCTGCACGAAAGTAATGGCGGTGCCATCTTCCTCTTTGATGGGTATCCAGGTCTCGGTGCGCTGGTCGATGTCCTTAAACAAAGCCTCCTGCCGCTCGATGAGTGCGTTGCGCACCTTGGCGAGTATCTGCTCCTTAAAGGTGGCGTCTTGGTTTTCTCCTTTGTTGTCCCAAGCCATGGCGTTATGCGTTTTGAGATTGGTGTTCGGGTTGATTCTCGGGCTGGCTTTCAGCCTTTTTCAGCGCAGCGTTCTTCAGCTTCTCGTCTTCTGAATTGTCCCAAGGACGCTTGCCGAAGATGCGTTCGAGGTCTTCGCCGAAGATGACTTCCTCCTCGATGAGCTTGGTGGCCAACTGGCTCAGGCCCTCGCGATGTTCGGTGAGGATGCTGATGGCTTCTTGATAAGCCTTTTCGATGATTTTGCTCACCTGTTGGTCGATGGTCTCGGCGGTCTTTTCGCTGTAAGGTTTCGTCAGGCTGTAGTCCTGTTGACCCGTCGAGTCGTAATAGCTCAGGTTGCCAATTTCCTCGTCCAAGCCGTAATAGGTCACCATGGCGAAGGCCTGTTTGGTCACCTTCTCGAGGTCGGACAAGGCACCCGTTGAAATCTGGCCGAAGACGACCTGCTCGGCGGCGCGACCGCCCAAAGTGGCAATCATCTCGTGGTACATCTGCTCCTTGGTGGTGATTTGGCGTTCTTCTGGCAGATACCAAGCTGCGCCCAACGAATTGCCACGCGGCACGATGGTCACCTTGACCAACGGATGCGCATATTGCAGCAGCCAACTCGTGGTGGCATGACCCGCCTCGTGGAAGGCGATGACCTTCTTCTCCTCGGGCGTGATGATCTTATTCTTCTTTTCGAGACCTCCGATGATGCGGTCGACGGCATCCAAGAAGTCCTGCTTGTCGATTTCGTCCTTGCCTTTACGGGCTGCCATCAACGCGGCTTCATTACACACGTTTGCGATGTCGGCACCCGAGAAGCCTGGGGTCTGCTTAGCCAAGAAGTCCTTGTCGACATCGTTGCCGAGCTTCAAGCCGCGCATGTGCACCTCAAAGATTTCCTTACGACCCACGATATCGGGCAGCTCCACATAAATCTGACGGTCAAAACGACCTGCACGGAGCAAGGCCTTATCCAAAATGTCAGCACGGTTGGTGGCGGCCAACACGATGACACCCGAGTTAGTGCCGAAGCCGTCCATCTCGGTAAGCAACTGGTTCAGCGTGCTCTCGCGTTCATCGTTGCCACCAGTAATAGCACTCTTGCCACGGGCACGTCCAATCGCATCGATTTCGTCAATAAAGATGATGCACGGCGCCTTCGTCTTGGCGTTGTTGAACAGGTCGCGGACACGCGAGGCACCCACACCGACGAACATCTCCACGAAGTCGGAGCCCGACAGGCTGAAGAAAGGCACATTGGCCTCGCCTGCTACCGACTTGGCCAGCAAGGTCTTACCCGTTCCGGGAGGGCCGACCAAAAGTACGCCCTTCGGGATCTTGCCGCCCAATTTGGTATATTTCTCTGGATTCTTCAGGAAGTCAACGACTTCCATAATCTCCACCTTCG
>DAIOUZ010000107.1:4487-10655 GCA_036759285.1 Candidatus Limiplasma sp.
CCCGCCACATCCTTGAACGTCACATTGACATTGCTGCTGTTTTTGTCATAAAGCTGGGCCCGCGACTTGCCAATGTTGAAAATTGAGCCTGCGCCGCCACCCATGTTGCGACCCATGCCACGGAAGATGACCACCCAAAACACGACCAGCAAAAGCAAAGGCAACAGCCAACTGAGCAGGAACTCCGACATCCACTTGGAGCGGCTTACATTCTTGATATACACCGGATTGGTCATGCCCTGCTGGGCCGTCTCCACCATCTCTTCGAAACGATCCAAGGAACCGATTTTATAGGTGTAGTTAGGTGTTGGCGTGAATCCCTCGGAGTTGGTCGTCACATCAGGGAAATGTATCGCCAGGCCTTTCTGATTCAGGAAAACCTCAGCATCTTCGCGGTTGACGAGCTCGATTTTTCCAATCTCACCGTTCTTCAGCAATTCGATGAGTTTGCCCTGGTCGATTTCCTCCTGCGGGGCAACGGTATCCTTACCTACAAAATTCAACGCAATGAGGACGATTGCCAAAATGGCATAAATCCACATCAGGTTGAACCGCCGTTTGCCGTTGGGCTTTTGGTTGGGCTGATTGGGTTGATTGGGCTGCGTAGACTGGTTCGGATTGTTTCCAGCCTCTTTAGTCTCTTTATTCTCCATTTGTAAGAAATTGATTTTGAAATGATTACTCTTCGGATGCCTTAACGATTCTCTCGGCATCGGCCCAAAGTTCCTCCAATTTGTAATACTCGCGTTTCGATTCGAGGAACACATGGACGACGACATCGACGAAGTCTATCAAAATCCATTCCGTATTGTCGCGACCCTCCACATGGTAGGGCTTGGTGCGTGTCTTTTCAAAGACCATTTCCTCCACCTTGTCGGCGATGGCATCCACCTGCGTCTTTGAGGGCGCATGGCAGATGACGAAATAATCCGTCACGGCGGTATTGATCTCTCTCAGGTCGAGGGTAACGATTTCCTTGCCTTTCACGGCTTCCATGGCCTCTATCGTAGCGGCCACAACTCCTTCTACATTATCGTTTTGATGTCTGATTCTCATAAAACTATAAAACTATCATTTGCAAGACGGCGTTTCGACAAGCTCAACGACCTGCAAGAGTCGAGGACCCTGAGTTTGTGGCTCCTGTAGCCCATTGAAGGGTCAAAGGACCGCCACCTTGCTTTAGGTTTAAAGTGCAAAATTACTCATTTTTACATTATGTAAGCCGTATTTCCCAAAATTTCCGTATTTTTGAAACATAAAACTACAAGACCATGAACGAACTCGAAACTCTATTTTCCAAAATCACGACTTTTGTTTTCGATTACGATGGCGTGATGACCGACGGCACCGTTTTCAGCAGCCCTGACGGCACCCCCTGGCGTGCCACCAACGTAAAAGACGGCTATGCGCTGCAACTGGCCTCAAAACTCGGCTACAAAGTCGCCGTCATCTCAGGTGCGATTTGTCCCTCGATGGAGGTGAGGATGAACAGCCTTGGAGTCACCGACGTGTTCACTGGTGTACCGAACAAAGTGCTGAAACTCAAAGAATACATGAACAGAAAAGGCCTGTGGCCCGAGGAAATCATCTTCATGGGCGACGACATCCCCGATTTGCGTGTCATGCAAAGCGTCGGACTCCCCGCCTGCCCTGCCGATGCCGCTCCCGAGATCAAGGAAATCTGCAAGTTTGTCAGCGAACGCCCTGGCGGCAAAGGTGCCGTGCGCGATGTGATTGAGCAAGTGCTCAAAGTGCAGGGCAAATGGATGACGGACGAGGCCTATGCTTGGTAAAGATTCCCTCGGGACTCTCATCACTGAACAACTATCCTCCTATTCAACTCCACCCCGTCCTCGTCGACGCAACGGAGACGATAAGTGCCTTTCTCCACGTCGATGGGCATCTGGTGGTTGAGGCGGGTCTGACCCAAAAAATCATCATTTAGCGTCCAGAAGATGGTCTTCTGCGGGTTGCGGTGGGCAATCTCGAAGATGACTTGCTGGCGGTCGCCTCGGATGCCGATGGGGATGGTTACCTTGGCATCGCTCTTGGGATAGACGAAGGCCATCACATCATCAGGATGAGCAGTGCCACAACCTGGATAGAAAGCAGGCAAGGGGCGGAACAAAGGTGAGTGTTTTTTGTAGAACCACTCCATCACGGGCGACAACACATAATAGACCTCATAGCATTTCTGGTCGACGGGATAGCAGTCGGGCAACACCCGATATTGGCGCGATTCGTCCAAAAACACCTTCTTATGATAGGGACACACACCCGTGTGGTTCTCCACGTTGGGCACTCGGATCTTTTTCGTTTTGGGGCAATACTCCGACTTGGGATAGCCCGACTCTGCACAAACCTCTATCTCAAAACTTTCCAAGGTGTTGGCAGGGTAATGATAACTGTCATTCAGCTTTCCGACTACATCGAACAATATCGGAGCAGCCACACCGACACCAGTCAGTCCGGGACGACCCTCACCATCAGAATTGCCTGCCCAAACGCCCACCACATAGCGGTCGGTGAGACCTACCGCCCAAGCATCCTTGAAGCCAAAGCTGGTACCCGTCTTCCAAGCCACCTGCTTCGAAGAGGCAAAGCCACCCCACCCTATCTGACTCGTGGGGCGCGTCAAGCCGAGCATCACATGGAAGGTCTCCGCAATGGCCTCCGCCGAAAACGGAGACTCCTTCTCATCAATCTTGACATTGAAACTCTCGTTCACATACGAAGCCAACTTCCTTCCCATCTTGGCGTAGGCATTGGTGATATCGTAAAGCGACGACTCCGCACCGCCCACGATGAGCGACAGGCCGTAATGCTCCGCCTCGAAGACGATGCCTTTCAGCGGCAGTCGTTTCAGCAAGGCATGGAACCTTTGCTGACCGTATTCGCGCAACAGGTGCACGAAAGGCGCATTCAGCGAGTTCTGCAAGGCCTTGTCGGCTGGCACCGCACCCCAATACTCACCGCTGTAGTTCTTCGGTGTGAAGCCAGAAAGGCTCATGGGAATGTCGGGCAGGATCATCTCAGGCAACAAAGTGCCTTCGTCCAACATGGCGGCGAAAAGGAAAGGCTTCAAAATGCTACCTGTCGAGCGTTGCGCCTTCACCATGTCGACCATGGCTGCATCAGAGGCGTCGCTGTTGTTACCCACATAAGCGATGAGCTCATTATCCAGGTAATCAACAACATAAACTGCCGCATTGTCGATATTGTTCATCACATTGGCCTCATGGTGACGGTGCATGATGTCCAACACCGAACGTTGCAAATTGAAATCAATGGTGGAAGCGATATGCTGTCCGTGATGCTGTTTGTCTTGGTCGCTGAGGTAATGATAAGCCAGCATAGGCATGTCAAAAGGCTTGTCAGGGATGCCTTCCATCATGGCCAGCTCGGCATCTTCCTCTGAAAGTCTCGAAGTGCTAAAACGCTTAGGAATGAAGGTCTTGGACTGCGGCAAACGCTGCAACAGCTCATTACGTTTCTTTTCCAATCGGTCGCGGGAGCGGCCAGGGTGAATCAAAGCCGGCGAATTAGGCAACACAGCAAGAGTGGCTGCCTCGCCCCACGAGAGCACATCGGGCGTGGTGTGGAAATAACGCCAAGCTGCCGCGTCGATGCCGACCACATTGCCTCCGAAGGGTGCGTTGGCGGCATACATATCGAGGATGGACTTCTTGGAATAACGCAACTCCAAGCGCATGGCCAAGATGACCTCCCAAAACTTCTCGGCATAGGTACGTGGCGGATTGTCGCGCGACATGCGTACCACCTGCATCGAGAGCGTACTGCCACCGCGCACCACTTCGCCTGCCTTCATGTTGGCGATGAACGACTTCACGAACGAGACCGGATTGAACCCCGGATGGAAGAAAAACCATCGGTCTTCGTATTCTAAGAGACAGGCGACGTATTTCGGGGAATAGTTGTTGGTGGCGGGGAATCGCCATTGTCCGTCGTCGGCAATCTTTGCGCCGAGCAACTCGCCGTTCTTAGCGGTCAAGACAGTGGAATACGGCTTGTCGAAGCGCGGCACTGGGATGCAGAGAAAGGCTATGAAAAGGCCTAAGATAGTTATTAGAACTGTTTTCGCTTTTCTATGTTTTACAGACTTTTTCATCTCATTCCACTTTGTTTTTGATTTCCGAATTGCAAATTCGTGTCTCACTGTGGCCGAATTGCAAATTCGTCCAAACTAAAGGCCAAATGCGATTGGGGTTCAGCCGCATTTGCAATGCGGCTGTGTCGAGTATAAGGATTTGTAATCCGATTCATCATAGCTCAACTAATCAATTCAACATTCAATAATCCTTTTTCGCCTGCATAATTCAACGCTGAACTATATAAATAATCCTCTGGCCTCGCCACAATTTCAGCTCTGACAGGATTTTGGTGAATGTAGTTCAACTTTTGCATCAAGAAGTCCATTGTGTATATTTCCTCGACATAATTACCTTCCTGCCAAAACCTGTAGTTCTTGATGCGTTTATCGTTTGCCCCAGCAAACCAGAACCTGTCGAGAAGCCATTCGCGTCGACTTTCATGTTCATCTTGTTCCAACACCTTTAATATCTCTTTGTTTGTAAACTTCTTGAAATCACGCAACACATCGCCCACCGTAGTGTCGTCGTTGGTATCAACAATCATGTGAAGGTGATTCGACATCAACACCCAAGCATAGATAATCAATCCTTTGTGGGATTGGCAATAGGCAAGTGAATCGACAACGATATGCCGATAAACTGGTCGAGTGAAGATGTCAACCCAATCAATCACCGTTGAAGTTGTGAAGTACAATACTCTTGTCAAGTTCATCCTATTATCTTCTTATCTTTGTTTGTAGATTTCGAATTACAAATTCTTATACTCACTGTGGGCGAATTGCAAATTCGCCCAAACTGGCAACTGGTAAAACACTATACCTTCATATAGTACAATTGTAAAGAATAGTTCTTGCGAAACCATGACAGATAATCCTTTACCTCTTTGGTCATCTCCGAAGGACCAACGATGACCATTTTACCTATTTTGTCGCGACAGAACAAATAGGTATACTGGCACAACTGGCCTAATGCTTCCGTGACACATTCAAAAGGATTATCTGCGGTTTTTATTTCGTAGATGTCGTAAAAGTCGTCACCTTTAACAACGGCATCAATTCTTTTTGTCCCCACTCGAATCTCAGTACCAACATTATCTTTGCCACTCTCGCCACAAAGTTTGTCATATAGTTTGCTCATAAGTTGGTTATGAAGATGTCTTGTGCTGATGGTTTCGCCATGACCTGTGCGAGTTTCGGAACTCTGTGGAATGTGAAGGCCAGGCACAAACTGAATCTCTGACGGCTCAGGTGTTTGTCCTATAATCTTATTCAACTTTTTCAGCCACTGTCCTATGTCGTCATGGTAAATGAAAGCGTAGCTCTCTGCTTTGAACTTTTCTGGAGGATTAATAGTACTACGTAATGAGGATCGTTTCAAAGAAATAGTATAATCAGTGAAGTAATCAAAAACCAAGTTTATGCATGGTTCGTAATCTTCATTTTTTGCCACAAATATCCATGTGGTTGTTGAAGCATCCTTTGAGGCATTTTCAAAAACAATCGCGCACCTGTTATTAGACATGCTAATTGTAAAAATGAAAGCATCTTCTTCTTTGCCGTGGTTTATCTCATAAACGCGAATAAGTTTCTTTTCGTTTTGAAGGCTGGAGAGATTGTATAAAAATTCGTTCTTTGACTTTACCACCCTTTTCTTCACAGACTCGGTTGACTCACCAGAGCATTGCCCAAAAGACCTCTTTCGCGCATTCTGAACTTCTTCCCACCATACATCCTTTTCATCCAAATTGCGTTTTAAGTCTCTAACATAATTGCTAAGTTGGAACAAGTCAAGTCTTGATGGCTCAAGTATTTTTGTCTCGTCATACTTAACAATGATACGCTTTTGTTCAAGTATTTGCTCAAAGTATTTATGGACAAGATTGAGTATCTCATGTGAATTTGTATCATCAACTCTATATGGGGTAACCGAATTATCAATTTCTCCTTTGTTGGTTTGGAAAATCAAGTAATACCCATTGTAAAAACGAATGTTGCCTGTACCAAGAGACATTGTTTTTAATGCTGATGATGGCATTTGCGGAACACTTTTTCTCTTT
>DAIOUZ010000107.1:10691-11214 GCA_036759285.1 Candidatus Limiplasma sp.
GGGCTTCTATTTGTTTGTTTTCAATCAAGAAAGTATTTTTTAGATAATTGACATAATTACAAATGTCTATATCACTAAAGGTAAAAGTCTCTGTTTCGGTATCAATAACCACTTTAACAAGAGTAGATTTAATTGGTCTCCTTCTTGTTTTTGAAAGTTTACTATAAACCTGATTTAAGATTTTATCATAGTTTCTTATATTAGGGTCTTTATAAATGTAGTGCCTTCTATTGTAAATTATAGAGACTAAGCCTTCACCAAATTTTAGTGCAGAGAATGTAATTCTATGCTCAACCTTTGTCTTGAAGATTTTTTTTGTTTTCTCTTCCCCTTTTGCCTCTTTTTCCAAATAAGCAGATAAGTCTTTCAAATGAGGCAATACGGAAGGATCTAAGAACTGAAATGTTTGGTTGGAATAATCCAAAAGGATTTTGGTAGATATGTTTTTAATCGACTTCTCAGAATTCAAATAACGAGATATTCCATTTTCCCATAAAATGAACTCAAAAGGCTTTAGTTTTAT
>DAIOUZ010000107.1:11281-11535 GCA_036759285.1 Candidatus Limiplasma sp.
AACAAAAAAACATGTTCTTCTTTCTCATCCTCATTTTGTTCTTTTGTTGGTTCCGTAACTGTCTTTTTCTCTTTCTTCTCTTGTATTCTACTACTTTGTTTTACCGATTTGTTTTCGGTCAAGTAAATTTCCTTTAAACGATTGACATATCTGCGGATGTAAATATCTTTGAAAGTAAACGTTTCTAATTCGAGATCAATTATCACCCTAATAATTGAAGCTTTAATGACATCTATACTCTCTATAGAGAGTTT
>DAIOUZ010000108.1:0-3848 GCA_036759285.1 Candidatus Limiplasma sp.
ATGCAGAAAAGCTAAATGAGATAACACAGTTATCTGATTATATTGAACAAAATAGAGCTAGGGTTCTTGTGTCTTTGTTGGGCAATGTACTAAAATTATGTGGCAATGCACTGACAGAATATACGTATTGTAAAACTCTCCTAGAATCAAAATACAATTCATATACCCATCACGATGTTGTTTTCACCGAGGATGAAATAAGAAATTTAAGTGGAACTAACTGTGATCCGACTCTTATCAAGCGTGATTTAAGGAGAAAAAGAGCGTTCAACATTCGGAACAGCATAACATTTGGGAAAATGACTTATTGCAAGATGTAATGAATCAAAACCAAAAAATGTTGAAAATTTCAAATACGGTAAACAAAAGCAACGAGGATATGTTGATTTCCTCAAAAAAGTCAAACGCTATTAGTGTAATATTAGGTGTATTGAGTGTGGCTTTGGGCGTTTTGAGTATTGTTTTGGCTGTTGATTCATGTTATCGTTCGAGAAAACCAAACAATTTGCAAGAGAAAACGCAGAAAACTGAACAAACTATTAAGGAAACCTCTACTCCCCCTGTCCCTTCTTTTCCTGAGACGGAATATCAATTGTCGCCAAAAGAATAGTTTCTGGCTACTTTACCGGTTTTCTTTGAATTATCAATCCTGTAAAAACCATGAACCTCCTTACCTTCGACATAGAAGAATGGTATATAGAGCAGCAGCGTAATGCCAGACAGGAGAAATACGCTGAATTTGACCGTTATCTCGATGCCATTCTGAACAAGCTGGACGACCGCAAACTGAAAGCCACATTTTTCTGTGTGGGCGAAATGGGAAAATCATTTCCTCATGTCATCAGAAAGATTCAGCAACGTGGCCATGAAATAGGTTGCCACTCCAACATCCATACTTGGCTCAACAAGATGACCGAAGCGGAATGCAGCGAGGACACCCATCGTGCAGTGGACAGCTTGGAGCAATGCATTGGCGAAAAGGTGAAAAGTTATCGAGCCCCTGCTTTTAGCATTGGCGAGAGCAACAAATGGGCTTTTGAGATACTGGCAGAAAATGGTATCGAAAAAGATGCTTCCATTTTTCCTGCGGCAAGAGACTTTGGTGGTTTTCCACTTTTTGGGCAAAATACCCCTTGTGTTGTCGAGTTCAATGGAATTCGGTTAAAAGAGTTTCCCGTATGTACCACCAAGGTCATAGGAAAAGAAATGGCGTATTCAGGTGGTGGTTTTTTCCGTTTCTTCCCTTTAGGGTTTGTGGAAAAAGAGATGAGAAAAAATCCGTATGCCATGTGTTATTTCCACATCGGTGACTTGGTGCCAGAGTCCTCAAAGGTAAAAACCAAAGAGGAATATGAAGCTTATTACAAGGAACCAGGAACGTTGAAGGCTAGGTATGTACGATTTATGAAAACCAATTTGGGTAAGAAAAACGCTTTTTCCAAAATGATGCGGTTGATTGACGACATGGATTTTGTCAATCTGCAGCAGGCGGAAGAGACAATAGATTGGACAGCAGCACCAAGAGTGACACTATAGATTTGGGTTTAATTAACATCGAAAGCCCCGAAAGAATCGAAAAAAAGCATAATTGTTTTGCGGTTTTTCGTATTTTTCGATGTTGAAATAAAAAAAGCATGTACAAACACTTCTTCAAACGAGTCTTAGACATCGTTATTTCTGGCATTGCCCTATTATTAATTGGTTGGTTGTTAATATTAATAACCATCTTCCTTCATTTCGCTAATAAAGGCGCTGGAGCCTTCTTCTTCCAAGAACGGCCTGGCAAGGATGAAAAGATTTTCAAGGTAATTAAGTTTAAGACGATGACCGATGAAAAAGATGCCGAGGGCAAGCTTTTGCCTGATGCGCAACGCCTAACCAAAGTTGGAAAGTTTGTGCGCTCAACTTCCATTGATGAATTGCCACAATTAATTAATGTATTTAAAGGTGACATGTCACTGATTGGGCCGAGACCACTGCGTGTGCATTATTTGCCTTTGTATAGCAAGGAACAACACAGACGACACGAAGTCCGTCCTGGAATCTCAGGTTGGGCACAAGTCAACGGGAGAAACAACATCTCGTGGACTGAAAAATTCAAGTTGGATGTTTGGTACGTTGACCATTGCACATTATGGACGGATATAAAAATCATTTTCATTACAATAAAGAATGTATTGATGCGGAAGGATATCAACAATGACGAAGCCGCCACGATGTATCCTTTTGACGGAACCAATTGACAAAGAATATGAAAAGCATAATCATAGGTGCCGGCACTTACGGCGAGGTCTATCTGGCATACCTTCAGGAATCGGGAGTGGATATTGTGGGCTTTTTGGACGATGATCCTAAATATGCCAACCAAAATGTGAAGGGAATCCCAGTGTTGGGTCCCATCTCCAAATTGGAAACACTGATAAAAACGGATGGTGTTGAGGCTGTATATTGTCCGCTTGGTAACAACCGATTAAGGGTGAAATTTTTGGAGTATTCACGAAAACTGGGTTACAAAACACCAAACTATATTCATCCCAGTGTAATTATCTCACCAAATGTCAGTATTGGAGAAGGAGTGTATATTTTGCTTGGGACGACAATAATGCCTCATACTATTATCAAGGATTTTGTCATGATAAGTATGGGCGTGCATTTGGCTCACCATTGTGTATTGGATGAGGGTGTTTTCCTTTCCACGGGATGTAATTTCGGTGCCTCAATCCATGCGCATAAGTATGCCTATTGTGGCATCAGTTCCACTATAATGACAGGTATCCACGAATTGGGTGAAGATTGTTTGATAGGTGCCGGTGCGGTGGTGATTCGCGATGTGCCCGATTTAGCGGTTGTTGCTGGCGTTCCTGCGAAGGTGTTGAAATATAAAGAGCCGGTGTTACCGTAAGTAGTGTTTAGCGTGCTGAGATGTTAGAAATAACATAGCTGGGAAGAATATAAGATTATTCTATAGCAAATTCATTTTGCTGAATTTACGGAAAGCCTTGCCTGGTTTTGGGTGGGGCTTTTTGTGGGATTTGGGAAGCATATCTTACATAAATCTATCTGTTGTTGTTTGGCGGCTTGCCCTTATCGGACGGCCTTGGAGGAGTTGGTTGAAAGTTTGGTGTCGAAGCTCTGGTTTCAGCTATGCACAATGCAAATATCACATTAAAAACAACAGTCGAGGCATGAATTTAAAAACGGAAAGAAAAAAGAGTAACACCAATTCCTTTTTGATTTCAATAGGGACAGTGTTGGTTTCATCGTTGCTTTCATGGATGATCAGCAATGGTTCGGTGAAACGAGCGGCAGTTTCTGATTTGCAAAGAGAATTATTACAAAAAGAGTCTTCTGTTCTGAACAAAATTTCAGATATTTCCAGTGAAAGCGGGGTGTCTTGTCTCGTTATGGTACACACCCGACAAACAACGGAAGTCCATATTACTACGTATATGTATCCAGATAATACAGTAGCATCACAAGATACCACGTATTTTAATTATCCGACAATTGATACCCTGTATTATTATATGCCTAGATTTGTTTACAAGAAAGACTCGTATGAGAAAGTGATGAACTGTCTTCAATATGTAGAAGCTCATGTTGATGAATTGAACCTAAATACTTATAACCAAGTTAACAATCTCCTTATGTTTGTCAGGAACCACCCAATTGTTCTGATAGATACAAAAACTGATTTTTCAAACAATGAATGGATAAACCCCGAAGTGTACACTGAGTTTAGAGACAAAGTGGACAAAATAAACCAATCGTATTTAAAAAGACTTGAAAAATTTGGATTGTAATAAGGTAGATAGACCGAGACAACAAATAGCCGAACAATCAATTTA
>DAIOUZ010000108.1:3858-11524 GCA_036759285.1 Candidatus Limiplasma sp.
AAATGTGAAAAGTCAGTGACTGTTAATTATCTCCAAAAAATAAAAAGTCTTGGAGTTAAAAGCAACACTATAATGGATAATATGTTTTCTGCAAAAGATTTTGTTCAGAGTCTTGCTCAAGATTTGGTTGATAGTTTTGCTAGAGCAGGGCGAGCAACGACACCTGTGTTGGTGGGTACGGCTCGTGAACAAGCTGTACGGTTGAAACTTGAAAAATTGTTTCCTCAAGCCGTAGGTGTCTCCACGGGATGTGTTATTGACGTGGAAAACAATACTAGCAAACAGACAGATATCATTATATATGAAAAAGATATATGCCCTGTATTTTCTATTAATGACACTCCCGAATCGTCATACTACCCTTGCGAAAGTGTGATTGCAGTAGGAGAAGTGAAAAGTACACTGAATACAACTGATTTGTTAGATGCTTTCTCTAAGATAGAGTCTGTAAAAAGATTGAAACGATTTGGAAACAAGGGCACTAGTTTTCGTAAATATTGTTCTCGTACTGTTATTTGGGGCTCAAAAGAAGAAACATTCAATCAGTTCAATAAACCGCTTGACCAGGTTTATGGATTCATCCTTTGTGAGAAAATCGGTATGAAAATAGATACGTTTTTGTCAAAATGTACGGAAGAAGTTAATAAACGCCCACCTTATTTAGTTCCCAATATGGTAGTTTCTCTTCATGATGGGGTTTTAGTATATATTGATATTAAACAAAATAAGGCTTGTACGGATTCTGCTGGCGCTGATTCTCTTTACTTCGTAAATAAAATCGGAGAAAATTTTCAACAACTCCTTTCGGTATTATATTGTGTTATTACACAGGGTCGGTCAACCGATGTATTCCCATTTGTAAAGTATATTATTGATGATTCAAACTATCCAGGAGGGGGGAGAGTCTTTAAACTGAGATGAATAGTATTGCTGGTAAAACAATATCAAAGGATAGCCACCACATATAAACATAAATAAAGCAACACACTTGACGCACAAGTCATCGTTTGGAGTATAACGATAAGGTCATTTGTTTCAATAAGATGCGGCTGAATTTATTACCGCGATGATTCTTTCATTAAGGACATACAAATGATATTTTGCATAATGTTGGGGAGGGGGATGGAGTGTGATAGTGAGATTATTTAGTTTAGAGTTCAGGTTTTCGAGTTTAGAGCCAGTTGAAAGTGTAAAGTTGGAAGTTGATGATTTAGAGTAGTTGAATACAGGGATGTCAGTGACGGTTGATTCCATTTACTATCAAAATGTTGCATGGCTTTGTGCTTTGATGAAAAAACGGTATAAAACAAATACATCTTCATGAAAAACTTTCTTAGAAATGTTTGGGAAGACCCAGTATGGAGTAAAGTAATAGCGGCTATTATTGTTGCACTGGGTGGTGTGCTTGTGTCAGCGATAAAGAGCTTGTGCTCCAATGTGTCTTTTGGAACGGCCATCCTTAATGTGTTGAGATTTAAAATGAGTCTATGGATTGTTTTGTTGGCATTGTTTGCAGTGGCATTGGGTGTTGCGATTTATAAAAAGTATTCAAAGAAGACAAAACCCTCCTTTGTCTCGGCGTTCACTTCTGGCATATATCAGAATCAACAATGGCATTGGGCGTGGGAATGGAGCGACGAAGACAAGTTTTACTATGTTATGGATTTAAACATGATGTGCCCAAACTGCAAAAATGGCGTATTGAACTTGTCGTATGACGGTTATCAATGTGGGAAATGTGGGGCTGAGTATGAATTTGATGTATTAAAAGTTGATTCCACCGGGGTGAAAAAACAGATTGTGATGGATGCACGCGAAGCTTTTCCTGAATATAAGGAGTGTATTGGGGAGATGTTTGTGTAATGAAGATGGAGGATACAAGTCAAACCCCAAGAGGGATTCGAAAGTTCTGGATTAATGGTTATGAGGGTAGGCGCGGCTTGCTGTGTCTGCCCTCTTTTTTGAAACATTATACAAGGCAGACATGACTTTTAATGCTTGTTTGCAGTTTTTTTAACCATTTATTACCATTTTCCTTATCTTTGCCCCGAAAAAACTAACCCTATGGAACGCAAACGCATCTATCTCTGCCTCGCCCACATGAGCGACGCAGGTCTCGAACAGAAATACATCAAAGAAGCCTTCGACACCAATTGGGTGGTGCCGCTGGGGCCTAACGTCAACGGATTTGAGAAAGACCTCGAAGCATTCGTGGGCCAGAACAAAAGGGTGGTGGCCCTCTCCGCCGGAACGGCGGCCGTGCACCTAGCCCTGATTGCCTGCGGCGTGAAGCCTGGCGACGAGGTCTGCGTGCAGAGCTTCACCTTCTGCGCCTCATCGCACCCGATCACTTATCTCGGGGCAACACCTATATTCATCGACTCCGAGGAGGACACCTGGAACATGGATCCCGACCTGCTTGAAGAGGCCATCAAAGACCGTATCGCTAAGACTGGGCGCAAACCGAAGGCCATCATCCCCGTGGCACTCTACGGTATGCCTTACAAGATGGACCGCATCATGGAGATCGCCGACCGCTACGACATCCCCGTCATCGAGGATGCCGCTGAAGGCTTCGGTTCACGGTTCAATGGCCAGGTGCTGGGCACTTTTGGCAAGTATGGTGTGCTGTCGTTCAACGGCAACAAGATGATCACCACCTCAGGCGGCGGTGCATTGGTTACTGCCAACGAAGACGAATGGCGCGAGATTATGATGTACGCCACACAGTATCGCGAGAGCTATCCCTACTACCAACACGAGAAGATAGGCTTCAACTACCGCATGAGCAACATCTGCGCAGGCATAGGTCGCGGACAGATGACAGTGGTGAACGACCACATCGCACACCACAAGCATGTGCAGAAGATGTATGAAGTTCTGTTGGCCGATGTTCCTGGCATTCACGTCCACGCACAGCCAGCAACGGGTGAGTACGACTCCAATTACTGGCTCTGCACCATCACGCTTGACCCCGAAGTGAAAGTGAAAGGTCAAGAGAATGCTTACAAGACTGTGGTGCAAGGTGCTGTGGGTGGTGCCGCTGGTGTCATCCATGTGGCGGATTCGGCTACCACGGATTGCCAGCCCAATGACAACGTGGAGGCCTTGCGCGTCTATATGGATGCCGCTGGCGTCGAGGCCCGTCCTGTGTGGAAGCCTATGCACAAGCAGCCAGTTTACAAAGATGCGCCCGCCTACGTCAATGGTGTATCGGAAGCACTATTCAAGGTAGGCATGTGTCTGCCTGCCGGACCGTATGTCTCCGACGAGGATGTGAAATACATTGTGGATTGCATTAAGGAGGCGATAAAGTAAGAAACGGTATAATCCTTTTCTTGGAAGTAAAGGACGGATTCAAGGTTTTCTTGGATTCGTCCTTTTATTTTTCCTATTTTTGCGTCACAATAAACACAAAACTATGCCACAAACCCCTCTTTATCCCGTCATTCGGCTTAACCCAGGCAAGGAAGACGCCCTGCGCCGCTTCCATCCTTGGGTGTTCTCGGGTGCCATCCATGACGCTGCCGAAGGCTTGCAGGCGGGCGACACGGTCACCGTCACCGACTACGACGGCAACATCCTCGGCACGGGCTTCTGCGAGTCGGACAGCATTGCGGTGAAGATACTCAGCTTCGAGAACCGCAAAATCGACGAATGGTTTTTCTTAGACCGCCTCAACCACGCCTACGAGGTACGCAAAATCATGGGTCTCACGAATAACCCGCATACCAACTGCTTCCGCCTTGTGCATTCCGAAGGCGACGGCTTGGCTGGGCTCATTGTCGACATCTATGGCCACACTGCGGTGGTGCAGGCTCAGACCGAAGGCATGGCCCTCCATCTGAAAGAGATTGTCCGTGCCCTCAAGCTCGTGACAGACCTTGGCCTGAAAGCCATCTACAACAAAAGCGCCGATGCCATGCAACGCATGGGCAAGGAAGATGCTGTGATAGAGGATGGGTATCTCTTTGGCGATCGGCTTGACGAAATCATTTTGGAAAACGACAGCCGTTTTCTGCCCAACTGGGAGGAAGGGCAAAAGACAGGCTTTTTCTTAGACCAACGCGAAAACCGCGAGCTGGTGCGCCGCTTTGCGCAAGGCAAGACCGTGCTCAACGCCTTTGGCTATACGGGCGGCTTCTCCGTCACGGCTTTGAAAGGTGGTGCCCGTCGTGCCATCACTGTCGATGCCTCAAAGAAAGCCATCACCGCCGCCGAGGCCAACCTGAAACTGAATGGTTATTCGAATGAAGAAAACCCCTGTTATGTGGCTGATATGAAGGACTATGTGACCGACATGCGCGAAGGCGCCTTCGACCTCATCATCCTCGACCCACCGGCATTCGCCAAACGACATCATGACCGTCACCGTGGTTTAGGTGGCTACAAATTCATCAACGCGGAAGCCATCAAACGCATCGCTAAGGGTGGTTTGCTGTTCACCTTCAGCTGCTCCCAAGCTGTCGACAAGGCTACCTTCCAAGGCATCGTCACCGCTGCCGCCATCGAGGCCAAACGCAACGTGAGAATCATCGACCAGCTGTCACAGCCTGCCGACCATCCAATCAATATTTTCCACCCCGAGGGGGCTTATCTGAAGGGCTTGGTTTTATTGGTAGAATAAAGTAGAATAAACACATGTAGGGCTGTCATATCATGGCAGCCGCAAGGTTGAATCCAATGCGGCTGCCACGGTGTGACAGCCCTACATTTTTAAAATTGGGCGGGATTTATCTGCCGCTCAAGAACGAACCTTCTCTACGAGGACGTGAAGGTTGGCTGTTTCGGCTGCCCGACTTGGAAGGGGTGTTGGAAATACGTTTCATATAAGCCTTCTCCATATAATCCATCCAGTATTCATTTTCATAGATGAACGAATTCTTATCCATGTTGAGAATGTTCATCTTATAGGTTTTAACAGGGTTTTGGAGATTCATGTAGAGGATAGAGGCACGTTCGTCGACCGAATAGGTGAATTTGGTCACCAAAGTGGTGTCGGGACAAATGATAATCGTCTCATAAGTACCCGTTTCCTCGTCAAAGTCAAATTTTAAAGTGTCTTGACTACGGTCACGCATTTCACCCGTCATGTCTTCCCTGAAAATCAAATCGATACCACTCTGCTGATCACCGGGAACCATGTTGAAAGTGCTCATGGAAGCTGCGATGGGGTTGCCTGCATAGTCAACGTTGTAATACTCGATTTTTTCCACACCCCAAGTGCCGATAAATCCTTTTTTATCAATTTTTCCACAAGAGGTAAACATTACTGCTGCAATTGCGCACAAGGTAAATAATGTAACTTTTTTCATCTTATTATAATTTATTGTTAATCA
This sequence comes from Candidatus Limiplasma sp., assembly GCA_036759285.1. Taxonomy (GTDB): domain Bacteria; phylum Bacteroidota; class Bacteroidia; order Bacteroidales; family F082; genus Limimorpha. Next base: position 9,198 of record DAIOUZ010000108.1, read on the forward strand.
ATTCGTTGTAAGAAGAAACGTTCAAAGAAAGGGTTGGGTTCCGAAAAATGATTGATCCACGAAGCCTCAATCTTGGATTCCGTAATCCGTTCGATGTCCATATCGGCACTGGTTGCGGTCGAAAAGATGGAGATAATCCATGAGGTGTTGTAAATCGTAAGCGTGTGGCTTTCCGAATCATAGTCGAAATCGCAATTGAACTTCTTGATTAAGGCAGGGCTGTCATTCAGCAGCAACTTGCCCGAGCCGTCGGCAAAGAAATACACCTCATAGCCGTGTCCTGTTCCCACAACATATTGCAAGGTGTCCCAATCCTCGTAGCCCGTACTGTCCGTGCGGCAGCTGACGTATTGTTCGCAGCCCCAATGGCCGACCAGGGGACAATTGGCATACTTCTCCTGCTTGCGGCATGAAGTCGAAGCCAGCAAGACCAATGCAAATAATGCCAAAAAACCGATTTGAGTCTTATTTTGCATAATAAAAACGTTGCAAAAATACTATTAATTCAAATATCGCGCCAAATTTTCTATTTTTGCTCCACAAATTCAACTTTCTATGCGCAATAAAATCCGTCTATTAATATCGCTCCTACTTTTAACGATTGCTGCCCATGCGCAGGATGTCCTTACCGTGATGCAATACAACCTGTTGTATTACGGCAACTACAACAGTGGCTATGCAGAATGCTTTGAAACCAATAACAACACCCAGCGCAAAGACGAATGCATCCGCATTATCGTTGACTTTGTGAAGCCAGACATCTTCACGGTCTGCGAGTTTGGTGCCACTGCCGCACTGCAAAACGATTTTCTGCGACATAACCTCAACATCAATGGAGCCAATTACTGGCAATCGGACAACATCATCAACTACGCAGGCAGCAATATCATCAACCACATCTTCTTTGATTCGCGCAAGTTGGGTTTGAAGAAACATGTGGCTTTGCGTACCAATCCGCGCGACACCGACGTTTACGAGCTTTATCTAAAGACTCCCAACTTAGCTGCTGGCGACACCATCAAACTCATTTGCATTGTGGCGCATCCCAAGGCAGGCATGGGCTATGAGTCGAGCCGACGCGCCTTGATGCAGGTAGCCATGGACCATGTCAACCAGTACTATCCCACCGACAACGTGCTGATTATGGGTGACTTCAATATGTATGGTGCCAGCGAGCCTGGCTACCGTCTGCTCACCCAGACCTATAGCAACCCCAGTATCTGTTTCATGGATCCTGTAGGCAGTGTTGGTGTAGGCGAATGGAACAACAACGGCCAATTTGCCCCGTTTCACACACAATCCACCAGGAGCTATTCCGATGAATGCTTCTCTGGCGGCGGCTTGGACGACCGTTTTGACTTCATCCTTATGGCCGATGAAATCGCCTTCAGCTACAACCACATGCGCTATGTTCAGGGCTCTTATCACGCTGTGGGCAATGATGGCAACCACTTCAACATGAGTGTGGACCAGGGATACAATTCTTCCGTGCCCGCAGAGGTCGCCGAGGCTCTCTTCGATGGCTCTGACCACTTGCCCGTGACGATGAAAATCGCCGTGGATGTGCATCTCGGTGTGGAGGATAACGAGGCGCAGAGCCTCTTTGTTTCTGTGGCACCTAATCCAGCATCCGATAAGGCCTTTGTGCATTTCTTCAACCCATCACAAGGTCATGTGCAGTTTGAGTTGTACTCACTGCAAGGGCAGTTGATGCAGCATGAATCATCCGACTTCAGCGAAGGCTCGCAGGAGTTTGAACTACCACTGGAAGGCCTGACGAAGGGGTTTTATTTGCTGAGGATTAGGCATAAAAATGGCTGTGGACAAACGGTAAAAGTGATTATTAAGTAAAAGCAGGCCTCAGCAGATATGTCATCCCTGCGACGGCATGTGGGCAAAGGCTTGGGATCTATAGCTGTTGAGGCCGTCATACAAGGTTCTTGTTCTCCTCTTTTAAGTTCTTATTCTACGTCCCGCTGCCCATAGATTCCTCTCCAACGCACTTTTCCCTGCTGGAATGACATGTGCAGCGGGACTTTGACAAGGGAGGCTAGATTTCACTAAGGTTAAGCAGGCTTCAGAAAGCATGTCATTCCTGCGCAGGACTGTGCGATGGCATGGGATCTATGGCTTCTAAAACTTTGTTTTACTCTCCCACTTTCACCTTCATCCCATCCGAATACGCGCTAAACTCTGGCGCATACTGGCATTGGATCAAGGCGTAACCGTTGTTGAGGTAGCCTTCCTTGGTGACAAACATACTGTACTCCAACTGGTGCGTGCCCTTGGGCAGGAACTCGATGAAGAACTCCATGTCGGTGTCGGTG
>DAIOUZ010000109.1:0-923 GCA_036759285.1 Candidatus Limiplasma sp.
CGGAAGTGGCGGTCAGATGTTGAGGGGTGATCACACCCAAACCGTTGTCGGCCACGGTGTAAGAGGCCAATACACCCGCCGCAGGATGTTCGGTGTTGAAGAGTACGGTCTCACCGCCTTGGTTAAAGCGTTTGGCGGTCACGTGGATGCCTTCACTTTCGGGATCGAAGCCAGCCAACCAGCTGATGGTGACCTCGGTGTTGGCAGGTACGTAGTATTCTGCTTCGGCACTTGCACCTTCATAGATGGTGAGGTATTGGGGTGCCATCACGTCGCCAAAGGTCACCTCCAACTCTCCACCCTTGGTGCCGAAAGGCGAGGTGGTGGAGATGGAGACGCGAAGGTTCTCATAGTTGCCCAAGATGACCCATTGAGGTTCGGATTGTGCCGACGTGATGCCTTCAACGACAGCACTGACGCTGTAGGTGTGGTAGCCATTGTCGTTGCTTGAATAGGCATGGCTGTATTGCGGCTCAGTGATGCCATCAGCCAAAAGCACGCCGTCGCGATAGACGCTATAACGTTCGGCATCAGCCACTTCGTCCCATTTCAACACCACCTGATGGCTTTGTGCATCGACATGGGTGATTAGGTTCTGCGGAATCCAAGCGTGCTCGACAGGACCATAGGTGAAGCTCATGCGGTCGCCTCGGCTACTGATGTTGTAGATGCAGAAGTTCTGGTCAATCTGTCCATTGGTTAAATAGGGCGCAGGGTTGGTTTGGTAGTTAAACTCGGTGCGACTGCGATTGGCACTGAAGGCGGCTAGGTTGAGGTTGCCTTGTTCGTAAATGCTGCCATCGGGACGATAGATATACACCTCATCGAAAGTGTCGTAGCCGTTATAGCCGGCGTTTCCGTCGTATCGGGTGTCGATACGGTAGATCAGTAGTCCGCCGTCGGGAAGGTTCTCGTCGAACAGT
>DAIOUZ010000109.1:933-11483 GCA_036759285.1 Candidatus Limiplasma sp.
CGTCGCGATGCTCGATGACGTAAAACTGATAGGGATTGCTGGAGGCAATTCTGTAAGCATTCCTTCTGTTGCCCTCCCATGAGTCGGCTTCCAGCTCGTAGGTGCCGTATTCGGTGATTTCAGGGATGTTGTCAATCCAGTTGCCGTACTTGAGTTTCATATACATGCCGATTTGTTGTGGAGGCTCGGTGGTGCCGCACATCAAATCCCAGCTGCCTACCGCATCGGGGCCATCACTATAATGGTACAGGTCGGGCGCACTCAAAGAGTGGTTCATCTCGTGGCAGAGCGTGCTGACGTTGAAATAGCCACCGATCTCAAGTTGCAGGTTGAAGTCGTAGACACGTAGCCCATTCAGCATGACGTAACGGTCGTAGATGCACCAGCGGTGAGGCCAAAGCAACGAGGCCCATTCGCCTGGCTCACCTTTGATGACAAACACCACATTGTCGACCAAACCGTCGTCGTTGTAGTCAAGGTCGAGGGTGTCGGGCACTTGGTCGGCCACATAGTAAATGGCACGCTCCAACATTGAGAACTCGCGGTCGGCGGTCTCACCATCGTGATAGCCCATGGGATTGGTCACAGGGTCGTAAGGCATGTAGTATTCTTTCGGGTAGATGTCCTCGTAAGAAAGGATGGTTTCGCCGTCAGGTTCGGGATAGAAATAGGAGCGCAGGTCGAGTTGGTTATAGGAAGCATGGTGGAAGAAATTGTGCAACGAGATGGACTCATAGTTGGAGGCGTTGAACATCGAATCGACGGTCGAGAAAGGCGTGTTGTGATAGGAATCGCCTTGAAAGCGGATGAAGACGACCAGGTTGTTGTAACGGCCGTGGTTCAGCTCGCGGTTGGCAGGCCGTTTGATGGGCTTGATATGTTGCTCACGCTCGTGACGACGTTGCAAATATTCTTGCTCTGAAATCTTCACATAGGGTTGAAGTCCAACCTCAGCAGGGTCGACGCTGTTGACACGATAAGTGGAGGCTACCACATCGCCTTTGCTGTCGTGTATGGCATAGCAATAGTAGCCGCCTTCGCCTTTCACGATGGTGAAGCCGTTGGCGTCGTGCAGATAGTTGTAAAACTCATCGCCCGAGGCAAAGCATTCGATGACCTGGCCGTCAGGTTGGGTGAGACGGACGGGGATATTCTTTAAAGGAGCGGCAAAAGCCCATTGAAACGTACCCAAAACTAGGGCGAAAACAAATAGTAAAAATGGTTTTTTCATAATTAGTAATTGTTCAAGATTAAACTATAATGTTTTTGATGCGGGCCCTTCGACAGGCTCAGGGACCCTTAACCCTTGAAAAAGCTAAGGTCGTTGAGCCTGTCGAAACGCCGTCCTATATTTTTGTGCTATTACCTAAACTGAATATGCTCATCTACTTAAATTTTCGTTACTTTAAGTCAATGAAAGGCACCGAGTTCCCAAGCATATATTGCGGCATCTTGCCGTCCCATTTCTGCACGGCCTCGTAGTTCACCAGCTTGGGGTTGCTTTCCAAAGCGGCTGCCTTGATGCTCATGGCTTCGGCTTCGGCCTGTGCCTTGATTTTGGTCTGCTTGGCCTGCTCCTCCACTTGGATGGTGACGTTCTTGGCCTTCAAAGCGTTCTGCTCGGCCACTTGCTTCTCCTTGATGGCGGTCTCAAAGTCGTCGTCGAAGTCGATGTTCACGAGTTGGAATTGCACGTTCATGAAGTAGTTGCTGTCCAATGTTTTACGCAATTGGTCCTCGATTTCATGGCGCACGGCATCACGGTTCTCCACAATCTCAGTGGCGGCGAAGTTGCCGAACGACTCTTTCATGGCCGAACGGATGAACGGCACCACGATGCGGTTGTGGTAGTCGTCGCCGACGTTTTTCATCAGCTTGCTGACATTCTCGCTCACCAAGTCGTAATTGATGGTGTATTCCACCTCTGAGGTCTGCACGTCACGGGTGTAGCTGTTTTCCTTGCCGTCAAACTTCTTCTGTTGCACGTTCACGCGCTTGATGGTCTGAATGAATGGGATTTTCATGTGTAATCCGTCGCCAATTACCTCGTCGCTCATCCTGCCGAAGGTGGAGAGCACACCGCGTTCCGTCGAACGGATGGTGTAGAACGAAGAGAAGAATACCAAGATGGCTAACAGTGCCAAAGCACCCCAAAGGATGTAGCGTCCCGTTTGTTTGTTGTTGTTGACTTGTTTCATTTTTTTAATTGTTATTTGTTGTTGTTTTTATTGATTGTTTTCGTTTTGATTTTTGTTGGCAAGACCTTTTTTTCGGCGTTGTTGGAAGAAGAAACCGCCGTAAGGGAGAACACGGCATCGCCAAAAGTGTTGGTGATGATGCGCTTTTTCAGGTCTCTGATGGTGTGGGGAAACTCAAACGACAGGTACTTCCCGTCGAAGTCTTCCTTGACTTGGACTTTCGTGGCTTCGTTAGTCATCTCAAGTCCTGTTTCCGCATTAAACCATCTGACACTATATTCTGTTCCAACGGGTTGTTGGGTTATGGGAATGGTGATGGTGTTGCTGTTTGAACTGGGTTGGGGTTTCTTACTGTCGTTCATGGTGTAGAGGTAGCCTTTTCTATCGACGGTGGCATTTTCCTCGAAGTGGCTCCTTGCCGTCTTTTCCGTGAAATGGCGCAACGACTGGTAGCAGAAAGCCGTGTCCTGACTCCATCCATAAATAGTGTCTTCGTTGCCGTTGATCATGTAATAGGTCTCCAAATTATTGGGGAAGACCAAGGAGCTTTTCTTTTTGACACCCGTGATTTGGGCGGTGAAGGAGGCAGAAGGGATGGGCATGCCTTCGCAGAAGGTGTTGACAGGTTTGAAGATGCGGAACAAGTCGTATTTGCTCAGGATGTTCCAATACCAGAACGAAGCGGGACCGATGGAACCCGAGAACAGCGACGACCATAGGGAATTGTGTAGGTCGACGGCATAGGGGTCTTTTGACTTAAAGGTCTCTGCACTGATGTCCCCGAAACCAAACTCACCTATGAAGAATGGTGTGGAAGGATAGAGTTCTCTGCCTTCATCCGTAAGGTTGAGGAGGATGTAGGAGAACTGGTCGCTTGACTTGGCCTTGTCGATGTTTTGGTAGTTGTGACGTTGTGCGATGTCGAGTGTTTTGAACATGTTTTCGTATAGTTGCCACTTATCATTAGGGTTGCCCATCGATGAGGTCACAAGGTGGTTGAACGGGTCGATGGAACGCACATAGTCGGCCATCTCTTGATGCCATTTGGTGACTTTGCGTTGGTAGCGGTTCATGGAGATGTCGATGTCCATGTTGCTCACCTCGTTCCACAACTCCCAGGCCATGATTTGAGGGGAATAGCCCCAGCGCGCGACAATGTAGCGAATGAGGTTTTTCGTGATTCTTTGTGCCTCATGGTCGCTAAAGAACTCATAAGGCTGCTTCAACCCAAGGACGGTATGGAAGGGGTTGTTGGCCCATTTGCCGGGTCCTTTCGAGTCGGTGCCTTTCACCGTAAAGTCGCCGAAAGTGAAGATACAGGGCATGAGGGTGATGCCATGTTCGGTGGCGTAGCTTAGGATGTGGTCGAACTCGGCAGCATCTTTCTGGTTGATTTTGGAGTCGAAATAGACGATAGGGTTGTCTTTGGTGCCTTGGGTGTATTCGGGTCCGTACAAAGAAAGGTATTGGTAACGCGACAGCCACACGCGCATGTAGTTGGCATTGCCCGATAGCGAGTCGATGTATTTCTCGTATTCATAGATGCCCATGGGCGTCGTGTAGTCGTAATAGGCTTTACAAAGGTACCATGCCACGTTGGGGCCGACAGGGAAGAAGGAATGGCTTTGGCGATGTCCGTCCTTGACCACATCGCGTTTCAGGTATTTTTCGTTGGCTTTGGTGATGAAACCCTTGCCGGTGTCGACGGCCTTGCAGTTGAACGTGAACGAATTTGTCCCTGACGATGTCAAGTCTGAATTGCCTTGTCGGTCTTTGGCATGGAGGGTGAAATGCCATGTGCCTGTGAGGGTAGGCGTGAACCTGACTCTCCATCCGTTGTTCTTGGTGTTGGCTTTGGCTTTTTCGTAGCCGTTTTGCTTCGTGAAGGAGTAATCTTCGTAATAAAATGCGTTGACCTTGTGTTTTTCTCCCGAAGGGGCGGTGAACTCGGCATACACGTCGATGACCTCTGGGTCGTAGGGGTTGGAGTAATTGCCCATCTGAAAGGCGATTTCATATAAATCGAACAGATTGACCGAACTCGGAAACGACGGGTCGGAAATCTTAGGCTGCGTGTATCCGTAGGTGAAAAGGCAAAGCAACAAGGCAGATAACAAGAACTTTTTCATTTTTATAGGCTTTGTGACTCTGCAAAAGTAGCAAAAATGTTCGTATTGCAATAGAATCTTGTTTGGATTCTCCAAGTTTTATTCTCCTTGTATTTGGATTGTATTTTTTAGTATCTTTGCGCGGAAATCTCCATTTCTATGAAAATAGCAGTCAATACGCGTTTGTTGCTGAAAAACAAGCTGGAAGGTATCGGTTGGGTGGCCTACGAAACCTTGCGCCGCATGGTGAAGGATCATCCCGAGGTGGAGTTCTACTTCATCTTCGACCGCGAGCCCGATCCGATGTTTATTTTCGGCGACAACGTGAAACCCATAGTGCTGTTTCCTCAGGCGCGACACCCCTTCCTATTTATATGGTTCTTTGAGTTTTCCTTGGTCAAAGCGCTGAAGAAAATCAAGCCCGATTTGTTCTTCTCGCCCGACGGCTATCTGAGCCTTCGCTCTGATGTGCCACAAGTGACTCAGTTCCATGACCTTAACTTTGAGCATTTCCCGAAGGACATGCCGAAGATTCACCTTTGGCATTACAAGACTTTTTTCCCGCGTTTTGCCCGCAAGGCCAAGCGCATTGTGACGGTGTCGGAGTTCTCGAAGCAGGACATTGTGGAATGCTATGGCATTGAACCAGAGAAGATCGATGTCGTCTATAACGGTGTGAATGAGAAGTTTGCACCGATTTCCGATGAGGAACAAGAGGCCGTCCGCGCCAAATACACGGATGGAAATCCTTATTTCATGTTCGTCGGTTCGCTGCATCCGCGTAAGAATTTGGCAAGGCTGTTCACGGCCTTCGACTTGTTCAAGAGCCAGACACCGTCCAACGTTAAGTTGCTGATTGTAGGGGAGAAGCGTTGGTGGTCGGAGCCGATAGAGAAGGCCTATAGCCAGATGCGCTTCAAGGAGGATGTCGTCTTTGCCGGACGTTTGAGTGCCGAAAAGCTTCACGAGGTGACGGCATCGGCTTTGGCATCGGTGTATGTGTCTTATTTCGAGGGCTTTGGCATCCCGATTTTGGAGGCATTCAAGTGCGAAACCCCCGTCATCACCTCCAATGTGACTTCCATGCCTGAGGTGGCCGACGACGCGGCACTGCTCGTCGACCCGTTCAGCGAGGCCTCCATTGCCGAAGGCATGACGGAGATGCTCGACGAGAACGTGCGCGAGGCCTTGATTGAGAAGGGCACCGAACGCGCCAAGGACTTCTCCTGGGACAAGGCTGCGGAAGGGATTTGGAATTGTCTAATGAAAGCAATGAAATAATATGGAAAAAATAGTAATGTATCCTACTGATATTGAAAAAGATGTCATGGATTGGAAAGCAGTCCAAGGACAGCATATCACCGCAGTGAAACGCAACGTTTTGGTGCTGGGTTCGGGTGGCCGCGAACATGCTTTGGCGTGGAAGCTGGCACAGAGCGAAGGTGCCCACATCTTCATCGCTCCCGGCAATGCCGGAACGGCTCAAGTGGGTGTGAATGTAAACATAAAACCTTCTGATTTTGAAGCGGTAAAGGAATTCTGCTTGAAGCAGGAGATTAACCTCGTTGTGGTGGGTCCTGAACAGCCTTTGGTGGATGGCATCGTCGATTTCTTCAAGGCTGACGCGGCATTGAAATCGGTGAAAATCATCGGTCCCGACAAGCGCGGTGCGCAGTTGGAAGGCAGCAAGGCCTTTGCTAAGGACTTCATGGAGAAATATGGCGTCCCGACGGCGAAATGCTTTAAGGTGAATAAGGACAACCTCAGCGAAGGCTGTAAGTTCCTTGAAGGTGTGAAAGCGCCCTACGTGCTGAAGGCTGACGGCCTTGCCGCAGGAAAAGGTGTGTTGATTCTCAACGACTTGCAGGAGGCCAAGGTCGAACTCGGGAAGATGCTCGACGGCAAATTCGGTGCGGCTTCGGCAACGGTGGTCATCGAGGAATTTCTGAAAGGCATTGAGGTTTCCGTCTTCGTGCTGACCGATGGCGAGCATTACGTGTTGCTGCCCGAAGCCAAAGATTATAAACGCATTGGCGACGGCGACACGGGCTTGAACACAGGCGGTATGGGCGCTGTCTCGCCCGTTCCTTTCTGTACGCCCGAGTTCCTGAACAGGGTAGAGGAACGTATCGTGAAACCTACTCTGAAAGGCTTAAAGGCAGAGGGTATCGACTATAAGGGCTTCATTTTCTTGGGTTTGATGAACGATGGTGGAAATCCATATGTCATCGAATATAATGTCCGTATGGGCGATCCCGAGACCGAAGCGGTGATGACGCGTATAGAGGGCGACTTTGCTGACTTGTTGGATGCCTGCGCTGATGTCCGCTTGGATGAAGTGCATTATGCCAAGAGCGAGATGACCGCCGTTACGGTGATGATGGTCTCGGGCGGCTATCCTGAGGCCTATAAGAAAGGCATGAAAATGAGTGGATTGGACAAATTGAAGGATGTGGTGGCTTTCCATGCTGGCACGGCCTTTGATGCGGAAAAGAATGTGGTCACGGCAGGCGGACGCGTCATCGCGGTGACGTCACACGGCCATTCGATTGAAGAGGCGAGGAGCATTGCTTACCGAGAGGTGGAAAAGATACATTTTGAGGGCGTCAACTACCGCCATGACATTGGACTTGATTTGATGAAAATGCAATGATAAAGTTTTTCAGACAGAGTTATGCCATTCAGTATGTGGTGATTGCGTTGATGTTGATTGCCCTGTGGATTCCTGCTTTTGTGTCGGGGAAGCTGACCATGGGCTTGGAGACTCCTGTGACGCCAATCTTCAATCTGATTGACGACCTGCTCGATTTCTCACCCATAGCCCAACATGCTTTGGCTTTTCTGATGTTGGCATTTGAAGCCTTGATTTTCAATATGATCATGGTGAAAAGCCAGATTGTGGGCAAGGTGAGTACCATGGGCGCTTTTGTCTTCGTCCTGCTGATGAGCCTGACGAGGACGCAAACCAATTTCTATCCCTTTGTCTTGTCGGTGCCCTTTGTTTTGTTGGCTATTGACAGGTTGTTTGAGATTTATTTGATGCCCAACCCTGAACTGAATTTGCTGAAAGTCGGGATGTATGTGGCCTTGGCATCCATGTGCTATTTCCCGTCTATCGTATTGATTTTGTGGGTGATTATAGTCCTTCCCATTGCAAAGATAGGCTCGTTGAGACTGCAACTCATTCCGTTGTTGGGCTTTTTGGCTATTTATTTCTTTTATTTTGTCGGCATCTTCCTGTTCAGCAACCTGCAAACGGTGTGGGCAGGCTATAGCGATTATTTCGTTACTTTCCGTTTGACGGTGAGAGGTTTCAACCTGAAAACCATAGCTTTACTGCTGATGTTGATTGTCCCGACCATCTTCTTGATCTTTGGCAGCAACAATTCAAATCTTGAAAAAACAGTGGCTGTGCGGACCAAGATTTCCATGGTAACCATCATGTTCTTCTTTGCGTTGTTCCTGCTCTTCGTTGGTCCCAACGTACTGATGAACGGCTTGATTTTCATTGTGTTGTCCGTCCTTATAGCATACGCTTTTTCCTATTTGGGCAACACGAGTTGGGCTAATCTGTTTTTGACCTTGTTCATGCTTCTGGTCTTTGCCAATCTGTACTACTTTAAATGGTTGTAAGTCATGGCGTTGCTTTCACATTATTCGGATTGCGTTGAGGCAGGTTGCGATGAGGCCGGCAGAGGATGTCTGGCAGGCCCTGTGGTGGCGGCTGCCGTCATTCTGAAGAAAGACAAGGATTACCCGGAACTGAATGATTCAAAGCAACTTACGGAGAAGAAAAGGATGCTGTTACGAGAATTGGTGCTACAGGAGGCTTTGACATACGGCATAGGGATTGTGTCACCGCAGGAAATCGACAAAATCAACATCCTAAATGCCTCATTCTTAGCGATGCATAGGGCATTAGATCAACTGACACTTCAACCCGAACTTTTGCTCATTGACGGCAATCGTTTCAATCCTTATAAAAAGATCAAGCACGTTTGCATCGTTGGTGGCGATGCCAAATACCAATCGATTGCAGCGGCCTCCATTTTGGCCAAGACCACCCGAGATATGTTGATGAAGGAATACGATGCGCAGTATCCCCAATACAACTGGAAGAAAAACAAAGGTTATCCCACTTTGGAGCACAAACAGGCCATTGCTGATTACGGCACCACACCACTTCATAGGATGACTTTCAATATGGCGATTCAGTTGAAGTTAGACATATAATAGCATATTGTAACTAATAGAAAATGAAAAAGATAATCCATATCGTTGCTTTGTTGGTTTTTGCGTTTTCTGCGTTTCCTACGCAAGCGCAAAACGACGCGATGTCGGATTATTGGAAAGATACGGATTTCAGCGATACCACTTTGATTTCGTCCAAGGCATTGAGCGACCAGTTGATTGGTTTCTTTTTCTCTTTTACCGATGGCGACGAGCAACACTTTGACAGTTTGTCGATTGCGGGCTTAGGGTTTGTTCTTGATAAGGCTAAGGTCAACATGAGGATGTATGAGTTCATCTTGGAGTTTGCGTTGAATGGTTATGCTGCAATGGGACGGGATAAGGTAACGGATTATCTCTTGAATTATCCCCAACTCGCTGAGGGTGAGATTGCTATGGAGGAAGGTCTTCGTCTTGACTCCATCACGGAACCTTACCAAAAGGTGAAAGTCGGGACGAAAGTGCCTGATTTTTCGGGCGTTGCTATTGATGGTAGGCCATATCATTTGTATGATTCGAAGGCGAAACACATTATTGTGGTCTTTTGGTCGACGGACTGCGAGTATTGCCATGATTTCTTGGTGCAGATACGCAAGAACCTGGATTTAAAGTCTGATTTTGAATTGGTTACCTTTGCCTTGGCAGAGGATAAAGACGAGGTGACGCAAACGGTAAAAAAAATGCGTCTGCCTGGATACCATTTCTATGACGATTTGCGTTGGGAAGGAAAGGCCTTCTTGGATTTCCATGTCACTTCCACGCCGACCGTCTTTTTGGTGGATGCTGAAAAGACCATTGTCTGCAAGCCATACGATTGGTTTGAGTTAAAGGATTGGTTAAAGAATAACAAATAATCGAATTGAAAATTAAATAGTTATATGAATATCAAAAAGTATCTATCGGTAGGATTTTTTATGCTGACCTTATCGGTCGGCCAGGTGTTTGCCCAGGATGCGGAGACGCGCTGGGTAGATTCGGTGTATAACAGCCTCACGTTGGAGCAACGCGTGGCGCAACTGATATGCGTGCGTGCCAACCAACCCGACAAGCCATATAATGAGAACGTAGCGAAGTACATCAAACAATACAATGTTGGTGGGGTGTGCTTTTTCCGCAATGATTTGGTGGCACAGGTGGAACAAACCAACGCTTGGCAAGCGATTGCCAAAACGCCGCTCATGGTCTCCATCGATGCGGAATGGGGTTTGGCCATGCGCCTCAAGAACACCGTCGCTTATCCTTATCAAATGACTTTGGGCGCTGTCAATGATAATGCGTTGATTTACGAGATGGGACAGCAGGTGGCCGAGCAATGCCTACGCATGGGCATTCACGTGAATTTTGCGCCTGTGGTCGATGTCAATTCCAATCCGGAAAATCCTATCATCGGGATGCGCAGTTTTGGCGAGAATCCTGAAAAAGTGGGTGAAAAAGGTGTGGCATACGCCTTGGGTATGCAAAGCAAAGGCTTGATAACCACGATGAAACACTTCCCGGGTCACGGCAATACCGCCACCGACTCCCACATGACCCTGCCTACCGTGACGCGCACGATGGACGAGGTTCGCGACATCGAGTTGGCACCTTTTCAATATATGATTGATCATGGCGTGAATGGTGCGATGGTCGGTCATCTGTATTTCCCTGCCATTGAGAAGGTGAAGAACACCTCTTCGTCTTTGTCGTATGGCGTGGTCACTGAACTGTTGAAAGAGGAAATGGGTTTTGATGGCCTGATTTTCACCGATGGCCTTGACATGAAGGGCGTTTCGGAAAAGGTGAAGCAGGATAGTGTGCCTTACGTGTCGTTCATGGCGGGTAACGATGTGCTGATACTTCCTACCAATGTGCCTTTTGCTATCAAGACCATCAAGGCGGCGGCAGAGCGTGACCCCAAGGCGGCTGCCCGTTTGGAAGAGAGTTGCAAGAAGATCCTGCGCTACAAGTATCGCGTCACATACTGAGCAGTGCTTGCCTTCGGTCAATCCTGTCTCGGTACATGTAGGTGCTACTG
>DAIOUZ010000110.1:0-3740 GCA_036759285.1 Candidatus Limiplasma sp.
CGCCGTTCTTGTCGGGTGTTGTTGCAGCGCGGCGTACGTTCATCAGTTCGCGGTAGAAGGGTACTGTCGCGAAGGCGGCCTTTCCTCCGCAAAGGAACTTCCCGTAGGCGATGCCGCCGTTTTGCAGGCAGTCGATCTTCCAGTCCCACGGCCCGAGCGAGTCCTCCTCGCCGTCAAACCAAAACCCAGGCTGGGTGAGTTCCTTGATGGAATAGCCCGGGATGGCGCTGGTGAAAAACGGGACGATGCCCAACTCGCAGATGGCTCGCTCCATTGTTTCGGGACTGGATATTTGGTAGTTTAAGACCATGAACAGGATTGTTTTGATGCGATTTTTGGCTTTCAGCAGTCAGCTTTCAGCCTCGGTGCAAAAATAAGAATAATAGTTAAATCTGCAATCTGGTCATACGCTACTTTGTCCGTCTGTTTTAATCATTCATTTACAGCGAACTACCCGACAACAAACGACAACAATCGACAACAAACGTTTGTTCAACGGCTTTTTCTTGACAAAGGTTGTTTCTTTGCGGTATAATTAAAAAAGGATAGGTATGGCAAAGAAAACGACAAAAGACAAAACACAAGAGGTGGTTGCAAACTGCAACCAGTTCGAAAAGGTAGTCGCAAATTGCGACCGGTTCGAAGAACATATCACAAATTGTGATAAGTCTGTTGACATTTCAGGAATTGAGAATATGATTTTTAGTATCCGGGGTGTGCAGGTAATGATTGACCGCGACTTGGCTATGCTTTATGGTGTAACTACAAGCCGACTGAATGAGCAAGTAAAACGAAATAGGGCTCGTTTCCCAGAATCATTTCGTTTTCAGTTAACTGAAGCCGAACGGGATGAGGTTGTCGCAATTTGCGATAACCTACGCTCGCTAAAATATAATCCTTCTCTTCCATACGTGTTCACGGAGCAAGGCATTGCACAGTTATCATCTGTTCTACATAGTCCTATCGCCATAGAAGTAAGTATAAGAATTATGAATGCCTTCGTTGCCATGCGGAGGTTTATGATGCAGAACGCAGCTGTTTTGATGCGAATAGCGCATTTGGAGAAACACAACACCCAATATCCCGAAATAGCATTCATCCAGCTACCTCACCGCAACCACGACCGTTTCCTAATCATAGATGACAAAGTCTATTTGTTGGGCGCCAGCCTGAAGGACATCGGTGCAGGCCTTTGTGCCGTCACCGAAATGACCATCGCACCTGAGGTGATTTTGGGGATGGTGAGGTGAAAAAGGATTATTGTGTTACGGTTGTCATTTGTAAACTTTGAAAATTTGACTTGTTAATGTATTCCATGTTTTTCCTATCTTTGCACCCATCAACCCAAAAAGAACATACCAACACAGAAGACTACTGATTATATAACATATTGATATTAAGCGTTTTTACTTTTTTAGTAATTGTTAGACGAAAAACAACACAATGAACTTTGAATCATTAGTCGGGCGAATCAATCAAGTGCAAGACATGTTGCAAGCACAAACTGCGCATGCCATAAATCTCGCAGTTACTGCTAGAAACTGGCTAGTGGGGTTTTATATTGTGGAGTTTGAACAGCATGGCGAAGACCGGGCCAAGTACGGCGAGAATCTTCTAAAGAATTTGGCCAAAAGGCTTAATAGACGAGGACTTGGTGAACGTAGGTTGTATGAGTTCCGTTTAACTTATATCATATATCCTCAGATTGGTCAGGTGATAGCTGACTATATCGCGAAAAACAACCCGCAAGACATTTTGCGGTTGCCGACCGCAAAATTACAAATAGTTGAAAATCTTGAAGATGGAAATTTGCGGTTGCTGACCGCAAAATCTCATGGAGAAGAGTGGCAAACGCCTGCGGATAGGCTTTTCAATAGGCTTTCAGCCACTCACCTTGTTCTCCTCTCCAACATAAAAGACCCGCTAAAACGAGCCTTCTACGAACAAGAGACCATTCGTGGATGCTGGACAGTTAAGGAACTCGACCGTCAGATATCCTCGCAATATTACGAGCGCATGGGGTTGTCGAAAGACAAGAAAGGTCTACAAAGACTGACGGACAAAAATGTACAACAACTAACACCTAAAGACATCATTCACGATCCTGTCACGCTTGAATTCCTTGGCTTGCAGTCGCAGGATGTTTACACCGAGACCAGATTGGAGACGATCATCTTGAATCATCTCCAGATGGTGTTGATGGAGATGGGGCGCGGGTTCTGCTTTGAAGCCCGTCAGAAGCGTATCCTTGTTGACCAAGACTATTTCAAGGCCGACCTCATCTTCTACCACCGTATCTTGAAGTGTCACGTCATTGTCGACCTCAAGATTGACCGCTTCCGTCATGAATATGCCTCGCAGCTCAACCTTTACATGAACTATTACAAGCATGAGGTGATGCAAGCTGACGACAACCCGCCCATCGGGCTGTTGCTCTGCACCGACTATGGCGAGACCACTGTGCAGTATGCCACCGAGGGTCTATCACAGAACCTGTTTGTCAGCAAGTATCGTCTCCAGTTGCCGTCGGAAGAAGAGATGCGACAGTACCTTCTGGAAAGTGCCACCGAGGCCGATTGGGAGGAATACAGGAAAGAGAAAGACAATAATGAAAGAGAAAAATAATATCTTTGCAGTCATCAACCCAAAAAGAACATACCAACACAGAAGACAACTGACTAAATAACATATTGATATAAAGCGTTTTCGCTTTTCATTGGCAAGTTCGAAACGTAGGAAATTTCGTTACTTTTTTAGTGCTCATGAAAGCAGAAACGCTCACGGTATATCCGTGGGCTTTCTTGTTAGCACTAAAAGGTAATCCTACGACCTCGAACTTGCGCGGAAAGTTTCACGGATATTTTTTGTGATGCTGTTGGAAAGGCGAAACACCCAACCAAGATACATCACAAAAACCATGTCCTCTAACAAGCCTGATACAGACATACGCGAAAATGACATCCAACAACAGTCACCTGAATTGTTGTCTCAACTATTGTTCGATCACACCACTGGACGAAACCTTCTTTGGTGTACGCATGATTATGAGCATTTGGGCGAAAACTATGGCTTCAGCGATGAGATTTTGCCAGAGTTGATTACAGGTGAACATGGAATGGTGATTCGTCCGCGTGTGCTGAAAACGAAGGAAGAACAAACTGACCGTGTGAAGGATATGGCAGAAGTGTTCACCCCGTCTTGGGTGGTGAAAATGATGGTGGATAATGTGGAGTTTGATATCGACACCTGTTGCATGGAACTCACCTGTGGCGAAGCTCCTTTTCTCGTTTCGCGCTACGATGCCACTACTGGTGACCCCATCGCCATTGGCGAACGTGTCGGAATCCTCGACCGAAAGCTTCGTGTGATTAATAACAAACAGTTCGGTGATAAAGAATGGATAAATCAGGTACGACTGGCATTCAAAAGCACCTACGGCTATGAGTGGCAAGGCGACAGCCTATTATTGGCACGCGAGAACATGCTATACACTTTTGTTGACTATTACGAGGCTCGTTTTGACGCCACGCCCGGCCTTCCTCTGCTGAACGAGTTTGCTGAAATCATTTCTTGGAACCTATGGCAGATGGACGGCCTATCGTACCGTATTCCACGAGAAAAGAAAGACGAGCCACAACAAGCACAAATCTCCATTTTTGACACTCCTGCTGAGCCTCCCGCACCACTTTGCATCATTAAGGATTGGCAACGAGGGGAGACCATTAAAGTAAACGACATGA
>DAIOUZ010000110.1:3750-11403 GCA_036759285.1 Candidatus Limiplasma sp.
TCCCGCTTCGACGACGCGGAGGGCAATATAAGATTCAAAAATACGCCTCACCGATGGAAGGACGGCCGCTGCGAATTCTGCGGCGCTTCCGAGAGCGAATATGGCAGCGAAAAGCGCAAGGGCCGCGAAACGCACGCCTATGAGTTCATCCACACCAACAAACCTAACACCTTATTTAATAATATGAAGTTCGATGTAATTATTGGAAATCCGCCTTATCAAGAGGAAGTGGAAGGCGATAATAAACAATTTGCCTCACCAGTCTACAATTTCTTTATTGATGAATCACAAAAGGTGGCAGAACGCATTGAGTTAATACATCCTGCCCGATTCTTATTTAATGCGGGAGCAACTCCCAAAAAATGGAATAATAAAATGCTCAAAGATGAGCACTTAAAGATACTTAATTACACTAGTAATAGCATGGATGTTTTCCCAAACATAAATATCAACGGAGGTGTTGTAATAACATATTGGGAAAAGAACAAAAAATTCAAACCAATAGTATCTTTTACACCATTTGATTGCTTAAGTACAATTAGAGAAAAAGTTTCTAACAATAAATTTAAATCATTCTCAGACATAGTTTACCCACGTGACGTTTATGTGTTTGACGAGTGCCTTTATGAAGATTACCCATTGTTTGAGGGTCGCCAAAGTAAAGGTCATAGATATGATGTTGGCTCCAATATTTTGGATTTGTTTGGAGAACTTTTCGAAGAAGAAAAGCCAAAAAATGATTTGGAGTATTCAAGATTATTGGGGCGTTATAGGAATGAAAGAGCGTATAAATGGTTAAAAAGGAAATATCTAATAGCCCCCGACAATCTTGATTCTTATAAGGTAGTCATTGCAAAAGCAGATGGAGCCGCTGGTCAAATTGGGAAACCCATACCAGCGCAAATATGTGGGCGCCCAGTCATTGGATATCCTTCAGATTCTCAAACTGCATCTTTTATTAGTATAGGAAACTTCAAAACATTAAAAGAAGCAGAATCCTGCAAATCCTATATTCAAACAAAATTTGCAAGAGCACTTCTTGGTGTATTAAAAGTCACCCAAAGTTTGACAAAAGATGTATGGCGTTACGTTCCCCTCCAAGACTTCACTCCCTCTTCCGACATTGACTGGAGCAAATCCATCGAGGAGATTGACGAACAACTATTCGACAAGTACGGCTTGGACGAGCAAGAGCGGAATTTCATTAAGACTAAAGTAAAGGAGATGAAGTGATGGACGTTACCAAGATACAGAGTTTCAACGCTTTTGTCAGGATGATGTATGCCTACAGCACGCCTGAGATAGCCCGCCACAACGGATGGCTGAAGATTGGCGATACGGAACAGGGCATAGACAAACGCATCAAACAGCAGACACACACTGCCGATGTGCGCTTTGAGTTGGAATGGAAGGACATCGCCATGTATCGAGACGACTGTACCTACTTCCGCGACTACGATTTCCACGACTACCTGACAGAATACAAAGGCATCGAGCGTAACGACCACACGGAATGGTTCAGAATTGACGGCACGGCACTGAGGCAATATTTTGAAGAGTTTGTCAGCCGCAACTATACGCAGACGGGTATGCATTATAGCTACAAACTTCGCAACGAGCAGCAGGAAGCGGTTGACAAGACCTTGACTTATCTCAAAGAGAACAACGGCGAGGGTAAGTTTTTGTGGAATGCCAAACCGCGTTTCGGAAAGACCCTTACAGCCTACGATCTGATAAAGCAGATGAAGGCGAAGCATGTGCTGATTGTCACCAATCGACCATCGATAGCCAACTCTTGGTACGACGACTTCGAGAAATATATGGCAGAGCAGACAAGCTATCGCTTTGTGAGCGACAACGAGTCGTTGCGAGGTCGCAAAGGCGTGATGACAAGGGATATGTTCCTTAACTGGCTTCCCAACAGCGGCAAAGACTTTGCAGGACAGATTTGCTTCGAGAGCTTGCAAGGGTTGAAAGGCTCCGTCTATTTCGGTGGAAACTACAACAAGTTGAGATGGATAAAGGAACTGAAGTGGGATCTACTGATTGTGGACGAGAGCCACGAAGGAGTGGACACAATACGCACAGACCGCGCCTTCAATAATATCCAACGCCGATTCACCCTTTACCTCAGCGGCACGCCATTCAAGGCCATTGCCTCGGGAGAGTTTGGCGACCATCAGATTTTCAACTGGAGTTATGCTGACGAACAAGAGGCCAAATCAAGCTGGGCAAACGGCGACCATAACCCCTACCAAGACCTCCCTAAACTGAACCTTTTCACTTATCGCATGAGTGACATTGTGCGCGAGAAATTGAAACAGGGTATGGAACTGGATGAGGAAGGGACAATCGATTACGCTTTTGACCTTAATGAGTTCTTCAAGACCAAAGAGGACGGCAAATTTGAGCACGAGGCTGATGTACGCAAATTCCTGAAGGCATTGTCCACGCAGGAGAAGTTTCCTTTCTCGACCGATGTATTGAGAAAAGAAATGGCCCACACCCTTTGGCTGTTGAACCGTGTAGATAGCGCCAAAGCCTTGGCCAAACTATTGAAGGAAGAAGGAAGCGGATTTGAGGATTACGAGATTGTGGTGGCAGCTGGCGACGGAAAGATAGACGACAACGCTGAGACCATCAAAGCCTACAACAGGGTGAAAGAGGCCATCCGAACCCACGACAGAACCATCACATTGAGCGTTGGTCAACTGACTACGGGCGTTACCATTCCCGAATGGAGCGGTGTACTGATGCTCAGCAATATGCAGAGTGCGCAGCTTTATATGCAGGCCGCCTTCAGGGCACAGAATCCCTACGAATACTCGGAAGGTGGAAAAATCGTTCGGAAAGACAATGCTTACGTATTCGATTTTGACCCAGCAAGAACACTGATATTATACGATGAGTTTGCCAACAATCTCAAGAAAAGTACCGCTGGGGGCAACGGCACGACAGAAGAACGGCAGCAAAACATACACCAACTGCTGAATTTCTTTCCTGTCATTGCGGAAGACGAGGAAGGACGAATGATGCAGATTGACGAGCGCCAGGTGCTGAGCATCCCGAGAAAGATTAAATGCGAGGAAGTGGTGAGGCGCGGCTTTATGAGCAACCTCCTTTTCAGGAACATTGCGGGCATATTCAGTGCTCCAGCCATAGTGGGTGAGATATTGAACAAAATGGACAAGGCGCATGAAGAGAGGGGACGCAACACGAAAACCAGCCTTGATGAAGCGGAAGACGTGAATGTTGACGAAAACGGCGAGGTGATGATACCGACAGAGCTTATTGTGGGTCAGGAACAACATATTTTTGGCGGCAAGGTATATCAAACCTTCGACGAACTGAAAGAATCCAATGAATTAACGATGTCTGAAACAAACAACGTGCTGGATGCCATCGACAACGTGGGGGATAATTTGAAATCTGCCATAGAGCAAACCATCATCAAGCCTGCATCGGAAGAGTACGAACTTACGCAGACGCAAACCAAACGTCTGGTCAAAGAGTCGCAGAAAGAATTGGACACCAAGATAGAGAAAATCAAAGGTGACTTTGAACAGCAGCGCAAGATGGCCCAGGTGAAACACGATGAGACCCTGCAACAAGCGACCAACAAGAAAGAGATAGACGAAGCCGAAAAGACTCTCCGTCAAGAGATGGAGATGGCACTGAAAGGTGTGAACGACGCCATTAAAGAAGCCACTGACGAAATTATCAATAATAAACCCAAGGAAGTCATCGAACGCATCGAGAAGGATAAGGAAGAGCGGAAGAAAGAAAGCGTGGAGGAAGAGGTGCGTGCTCACCTGCGCGGGTTTGCACGTACCATTCCCAGTTTCATCATGGCATACGACGATGGGAACTTGACACTCGACAATTTCGACAAGAACATTGAAAACGAAGTCTTCAAGGAGGTCACCAGCATCACGCTCGACGAATTCCGTTTCCTAAGAGATGGTGGCGACTATACTGAAAACGGAGTGAAGAAACACTTCAATGGGCATCTGTTTGACGAAGTGGTGTTTGACGACTCGATAAGCGAGTTCCGCAAAAAACGGCAAGAACTGGCCAACTATTTTGACGAATCGCAAGAAGAGGACATTTTCGACTACATTCCCCCGCAGAAGACCAACCAGATATTCACGCCCAAATGGGTGGTCAAAAAGATGGTGGACTTGCTCGAAGAAGAGAATCCCCACATCTTTGAAGACCCAAAGAAGACTTTCGCTGACCTCTATATGAAGTCAGGCCTATACATCACCGAGATTGTGCGCCGACTGTATAATAACCCAGAGATGCAACGACAAATAGCCGATGACCGAGAGCGCATCACGCACATCCTTCGGCATCAGGTTTATGGATTTGCGCCAACACGCATTATCTATCTTATCGCCACCCGTTACATCCTTGGCTTTGATTCCTCGTTCCAGCCCGAGCAAAGCAATTTCCGACAGGTGGACACCGTGCCCTACGCCAAGGAAGGCAAGATGGAAGAATTGATAGAGAAAGAGTTTGGTTAAGATGCGTTTGGCATGGCAGAATTCGGATTGGCGTTTTGTGGGTAAATCAGCGTTTTTGAACTAAAAACTGCCATTATTGGCATTTTTTAGTCGTAAACGGCTGGTAGATTGATATTATTTATTACTTTTGCATTACCAATAATTGCCAATAATGGCATAATTTAGGAATGAGATGGTGGAAATTAAAAGAGACAGGTATCTTCAACAACTGATAGAAAGCCGTCAGAATGGCCTCGTCAAAGTGGTTACGGGAATCCGCAGGTGTGGCAAATCGTATCTCCTGAACGTTTTGTTTTATCGCTATCTGTTGGAAAACGGTGTGGCTGAAGACCACATTATTCGTGTTGACCTTGAAGACCGCATGAACAAAGAGCTAAGGAATCCAGATGCGATGCTTCATTATGTCCACAGCAAAATCAAGGACAAGGAGCTTTACTATATCATTATCGATGAGGTTCAGCTGATGGATGAATTCGTTGATGTTCTGAATAGTTTCCGGCATATTGACAACGCCGACACTTACGTGACTGGGAGCAACTCACACTTCCTTTCATCCGACATTCCGACCGAGTTTCGCGGTCGAGGCGAAACAATTCACGTGAATCCACTTTCGTTTGCGGAATTCTATTCAGCAAAAGGCGGAGACAAACAAGAAGCTTGGCGCGAATACTATACTTACGGCGGATTGCCACTTGTCCAATCCTTTGACACCGAACAAAAGAAAGTGAACTATTTGCAGGATTTGTTCGAGACCGTTTATCTGGCAGACATCATTGAGCGACATAAAGTACAGAATGAACATGAAATGCGTGAGTTAGTGCATATTTTGGCCTCATCCATTGGCTCACCTTGCAACCCAACAAAACTATCGAATACTTATAAAAGCATAAAGAAGTTAAATATCACCAACAAGACTATTTCTAATTACCTTGGCTATCTGTTGGAATCATTTCTTGTCAACAAGGCCATTCGCTATGATATCAAAGGCAAAAAGTATATCAACACGCTTTCAAAGTATTATTTTTCTGACATAGGTTTGAGAAATGCCATTCTCAATATGCGCCAACAGGAGGAATCGCATATCATGGAGAATATCATTTACAACGAACTGATTACCCGGGGCTACAACGTGGATGTCGGGATGGTAGAGATAAAAAAGCAGGACAAGGATGGGAAATGGATTCGTGTCCAGCTTGAAGTCGATTTTATTGCCAACCTCGGAAGCAAAAAGTATTATGTGCAATCGGCTTTGTCAATCCCTGATAGAGAAAAGGAAATACAAGAATCCCGTTCGCTAACAAACATCAATGATTCATTCAAGAAGGTTATTGTTGTCAAAGAGCACATCATGCCGCGCAGAAACGAAGATGGGATACTCACTATTGGGCTGTTCGATTTTCTCCTCAAGGAAGATAGTTTAGACATGTAAACGGACCTACCGACCCTCTCCTCAATACAACAGCGGTAATACTCTTATTCAAGAAAGCTTGTTGATCTCCTCCTGAAGGCCGTTGAGGAAACGGGCGGCTTCGAAGCCGTCCATCTGGGCATGATGAAACTGGAACGAGATGGGCAATGTCGTTTTGAACAGCCCTTGATGGTATTTGCCCCAAGCCAAGAAGGGATTGGTGAATAGCTCGGAATAGACACTCACCACACCGTCAATCTCGCATTCTGCCAAGGCCGAGGTGTCGATAGCCATATAGTCGTTGCCAAGAAGGTGGTCTTCGTTTGTTTCGTGAACCTGGCGCGTCAGGCGCAAATAATCTTCATTGAACTGGCGAAGATCCGCTGAAAACGGGATGTCACAAAGGTGGGTGTCACCGTTCATGGCCTTCACGACGGTCATCACTGCCAGACGGTCGTACTGCCATAAGTGCCCTCCGGCAGGCAATGTATAGAACTCCTGAATGCCGCTGGCCGCTTGACCGATACACCAGCACATCAGCATGTTCGTCTTCATCCCGTTTCGTTTGGCAACCCTGACCAGTCTGCCGACATCAAAGGTTTTGACTATCGTCACTTTCGGCATGCCAGCCGTTTTCCACAGCTCAAACGCCCGTCCGCGCGGTGATTCTTTAGGGTCAATCTCTTTCTTCATCGCTGTTGTTTTGCCGCAAAGGTACAAAAAATCCGCAACCCAAGCCTTCGCCCAGATTGCGGATTTTTCATTGTACCTTGTCCTATTATTTCAATCTGCCATATTGTTCGTCGGTGACAGGCTCCAGCCACTCGTTGCTGTTGCCAGGTTGGGCATCGGCATGGTAGGTGAGGTGCTGCATCCAGCTGTCTTTGGCGGCACCATGCCAGTGCTTCATGCCCTCGGGGACGGCGATGACGGTGCCAGGCACCAACGGAACGGCTTCCTTGCCCCATTCCTGATACCAGCCGCGACCGCTCACGCAGATCAACATCTGAACTGCACCGTGGTGGACGTGCCAGTTGTTGCGGCAGCCAGGCTCGAAGCTGACGTTGCAGAGGCCAGTTGCGGGATCGAGGACGGCGAGGTAACTGTTGCCTATGAAATACTGGGCGTATGCAGTGTTGGGTTCTCCGATTGGCCAGGGTGACTGTGCACACACCACATCGTTCTTGCCGTCAACAGCGGCAGCGATGGCCGCTTCGCAACGCAAGGCCTCGGCTTGCAATCCTACGGCTTTCAACGCCACAGGGATTTCACGCAACTGCTCCTCTGTGACACCCATATTCAAGGCGCCACGCACATGCGCCTGCAACTGCGGCATCACGTTCTCCAAGCCGCTCAACGCACTCACGGTGATGAGTTCGCGGTCGGCGTGGGTGAGGTTGTCGCGGGCGAAGATGTCACCGAAGAGATGGGCTTTCAAATAGTAGTCCTCGGCAGGACAAAAGTCATAGTTGAAAGGGCGACCGCTCAACTTGGTCTGCACCTCGGTGCCTTGTGCCAAAGCATTGTAATTGCTCGGCAGCGGCGATGCTTCAACACCTTCTTCAGTGGCTTTGCCTTCGGCATTGCGTTGTTGCAACACCTTCTGCAAAGTGCCAAGGGCATTCAGAGAACGCGGGAATCCCGTGTAGGCATAGAGTTGCGACAGGGCTTCCTTGATTTGGCTGACCGTCAAGCCGGCATCCAAGCCGCCGTTGATGG
>DAIOUZ010000111.1:0-268 GCA_036759285.1 Candidatus Limiplasma sp.
AAGTTGCCGACGAGCCAGTTGATTTGGTCCCAAATGCGGCCATAATTGCGATTGGCGTAGTAGTTGTAGCCGATGATGTCGCCCACCTTGGCAACATGGTTAGGATTCAGCAGGTTGGTTTGGCACTCGTCTGATTCAAGGCTTTCGGCATACTTATTAATATCATAGTAGTAATCACCGCCAAGCAGGTCGTTGATGCTTTCGTAGTAATGCGTACGCGATGCGCTCACCGAGAAGCCACCCGTCATGATCAAGTTGGGTTGGAACT
>DAIOUZ010000111.1:278-2649 GCA_036759285.1 Candidatus Limiplasma sp.
CCCATCTGATTCTTGTCATAATGACGTTCGGCAAGGATGTACTTGGAGGCTGCACCAGTAACAGTATTGCCTTCTTGACCATTGGCGTTCTGCACGGTGAAGAGGTGGTTACGATTAGCGTTGTACAAGGCATCCCAGTCGATTTGCGTGACCTTCGGGTCGCGGTTCATCCAATTGGCAAACTGGTTTTCTATTTCCGTCGTACTGTGGGCGTTGGTTTCATAATAACTTGGCAGGTTCTTGTAATAGTCGGGACGCGGGTCTTTGGCCTCACCCCATTCGAGCGAAGTCTGGCTGCCCGAGCCACTGAAGTAGTACAACGAAGTGTTGAACTCAGTGCGTTTGTTGGGCGTCCAATACCAAGTGAGTTGCGCCATGGGCTGATGATAGTTGCTCACGCGCGAGTTGCGTATGACCTGCTTGCCATTGGCATCAATGGTCTGATAGCCCCAGTTAGGATTATAGTAGTTGGTGCCGACTTTGTCGTAAATTTCTTGCACCACAGGAGCCGAGCCGCCGCGTTGCGAAGGTGCGCCGAACACGGTGAGGTCGAGGCTGTGCTTGTCGTTGATTTTTTTCTCCACAGAGAGGAAGTAACTGTAAGCCTGATAGAAAGTGCCCTCGGTATAGCCCTTGCCCGCATAGCGACCGCTTGCGGCTGCCATCATGTACCAACCGTTACCCATCTCGCCCGTGCCGATGGAAGCCATGACGCGGTGGTTGTAGGAACGGTTGCTGAAGGCATAGCTCAGCGAAACCTGCTTGCGGTACTGCGAGGCACGGGTTGAATAGGCCGTGAGACCGCCAAGTCCGCCAAAGCCAGCGTCAGTCTTGCCGAGACCTTCGACAAGCATCGAGTTGCGGAAAGCGTCGTTGAGGCCACCCCAGTTGGAGAAGACGGGACGTCCCGTCTCTGGGTCGTTCATCAGGATGCCGTTGATCATCACGTCGCTGTACTTCGAGTCGTTACCGCGCACACGATAGCGCAGCGAGCCGAAGTTGTAGGCCGCGATGCTGTTGAATACGTCGCGCGACGAGTTCAACAAAGTCGAGGCATCATTGACCGAGGTGGAGGACTCCTCGAAATCGGAATCCATCAGAATCACCGTCGGCAAGTCGTTTTGGTTCAGGTCGGTGGAGTCAACGACTTGGGCTGCAAGCCGCGACACCATCAACACGGGAACCGCCAATAATAGTAGGAATTTCTTCATATTGAACTTTTTATGATTTGCGTTGGGTTTTATGTGAATCAAACGGACAAAAATAGGAAAAAGATTGATGGGTTTGGCATTTTTGTTGGGATTTTTGGGAAAAAAGAAATCTACAATTTCAATCCATTAATTATTTCCATCCCATCCGTTTGCGAATCTCTACACACACTTCATCAAATCGTTCTTGCTCTTTGACCCATTCAGAGAGGTCACAATTCATCCAACCAATCACTTTCAACATTTCATCGTGGATTTCTTCCACTCTATCCAAATTCCAACAAATTGATTCATTATGAAACACCCTGTTTCGGGAGTGCCGAAACATATTCAAAGGGGTTGAAACGTTTTCAAAAATTGCTTGCTACCTTCCATTTTATTTGTACTTTTGCCTCGCAGTCCCGGGCGTTCCTCTCCCAGATATTCAGATGCTGGTGATGAATCCGGGTTTTTTATTGCCCTTTTGTGATTGCAAAAATAGAAATTTTCCTTTTCGATGAAGAGAACTTCTGCTTATTTCCTCAAATGCTTGGCCCCCAACGATCCACTCCACATATTGCTTAAAGCATTTTCCAGATACCATTGGCGCGCTTTAGCGTTGGTTACAGGCAACACCCTCTATATATGCGACCATTCCAGATTTTGCACACGCTTGTGCAAAATCTCTAAGTCACTAAACATCAGATTTTGGGAAAAAGGTAATAAGCAAGATTTCTTTTCCCATATCCATCGCCGTATTTGACCTTCAGTCTATCGGCCAACAAAGGGATTAATCTCGTGCCGTATTCAGCCCGACTCTCTCCTTTCTGCTCTTCCTCAACAATGCGCCGCCCCACATTCCAAAATGTTGCAATAGCGGCTTGTCTATCTGCCGCGTATGCCTGCTGCCGTCCTTGTTCGATGATGGAGCGAATATCGGCAACAAAATTGTTTTGACCATTGTAAATGATTATGAAGCTTTGTACAATCCTATTTGATAAATCGCAGCTTTTAGAACTTGGAAACATATCTCAGCCGTGTGAATATCAGGAATAAAGTTTTGACTCATCTGTTCAAATGGATGAATGAAATTTCTAAAATTACGCAACGCATGGCTGAATTGCTTCACATCTTCTTTTAAAAATCCTAATTCAAAAGAAACATCAATAGAAAAAGATATAAAT
>DAIOUZ010000111.1:2659-11401 GCA_036759285.1 Candidatus Limiplasma sp.
TCCGGAAACGGTTTTTCTTTGTTTTCTTTATTCTTAGGTGCTGCATTGGATTGATTAAATTGACGCGGAAAGTTCAATGCCACATTCAACAAAATTCCTTCCAAAGTGCTACCTGATAAAAAAATAGCAGCAAGTGGAGTATTATTGGCCATGCTTTTTTTAATTTCATCTATTCTAGATTCCATTACTGGAATAAGTGATGACTGAAGATTCAATTTGTCCAAATCCAAAGAATAGTTTTTTCCCAAAAATGATTGTTCATCTGTTATTGATGTTTCTTCCTCCTTTTTTTTGTCAATATCAATTAGTCCTGCTTTGTGAAATGTAATTTCGGTATTATTGCGAACAACTTGCCAACCATCAAAAGCGAGATATTGATTGAAATCCTCAATACAAGAATCAAGAACGGAATATCGCCCTATATAATTAATTGGATCAAACAAAACTCTAATACACTTATCCATATCAGATGTCCCATATAATTTTGATAGTTTATCGTCAGTATATATCCTTCTTGATGGAAACCCCTGCCCATACACATCGTTAAAACCAAATTGGTGAAAAAATGAAACCAATTGTGAGCCAGTACGATGGTCTGTTTCTTCATTAATGAGTTCTCTAAGCTTTTCTAATGATTTGGCTTTTAATATCATGATTTGGTATATTATTCAATTATAACCAATAGTTAAACTCCATCAGCATTATCAACCTTGATTAAACATCTATTCGAATCAAACTGCCAATGGATTTCAAAACGCAAAAATAACAAAAAGCTCCCATTTGCCAAATAGCAAATTAGCAACTTCATCATTCTACATTAATAAACCCCGAAAATATTGCCCAACTTTCGGGGTTCAAAACAGCATGACATGCCTCTATATAAAACATTTTTATTTCACATCTCGAACCAAGCGGGCAAAATGCTCTTGTCAATAACATAACAAAGTTTAGTTCTGACCCGAACGCACTGCACGGACAGATCGTCCATAGTTGCGATCGCTGCTGCTCATGCAGCAATAGCCCGAACCGAAGCTGAAATACCACGCGCCGACTGGGTAGTCCGTGCCGAGCGAACTCGACCAGTAGTGGCCGTCGCTGCCTGCGTAGCTGAGACTGCTATAGCTGCGATAGCCAGCAGCGGGCAGGAAGAGACTGTTGCCGTTGTTCGCAGTGAAGAGCCTACCGTTTACACCATTTTGTGTCGTCAAAGTCATTGTGGTGTTTTGGCACAACTCTACCCATTCATCATAGGTGGGCATTCGCCAGTCACTGCCCCAGTTGGCCGTGGCCGCATCGTCCTCGGGCAACAATGTGGTCAGGTTGTCGGTGAAACCATTATAGCCATAACTGGAGTTATTGCAGTATTTAGTGAGATTAGGATTTTGCCATGTTGTACCGCCGTTGCTATACTGGTAAGTACTCCAGCTGTAGTAATCCTTTGGTTGGGTTTCGCCCCAAGCGAAGTAGTCGCCATATTCTTCAGGTGCATTTGCGCCAACATTGCAGGTTGCCCACAAAGTGCCGCTTGGCAGGCCGAGGTCGACATATTCAGGGTCATCAAGGGTAGTGAAACTTAACTCATCACCATAGAATGTGCCATCCAATGTAACTGCGAATGCACGTACATAATAAACCGTATTCGGACTCAAATCTGTCATTTCAGCCGTAAAGCTTTCTGCGCCACTTCCGTTTTCCGTAAAGAAATCATTCATCACCATCGGATTCGGATGGGTTGCCCAACAAATGCCTTTTTGAAACACATAGATGTAATTGCCGTTATTCGAAGTGATGGAGCCACCACTAACAGCGGAATTCGCAGTAATCTCCGTCGGTTCCGCAGTAGTCACAGTGAGCTGAGGGGCTGCCTCACCAAAAACGAAACTGACCACTTCCGTCCTGTTGGAGTAATACTTGTAACCCCAGCCAGGAATGAAGTGGGTAACACCGCCTCTCCAGTTGTCTCTGCTGTAGGTGGAATTGCTGAACTGCGACTTGATCACGTCACCTTCCATTGGCACAAAATCACCCAAAGCAGTGTTTATGTCCATCACTTCCGCATTAGGATAACTAATCCAAGTCCAACCAGGAAACAATGTAATCGTAACTTCTTGTGCCGTAGCACTTAAGCTTGCCGCCATCATCGCGAGCAAGCACATCATAATTGTTGATAGTCTTTTCATTTTTATCCGTTTTAATTGTTAGTAATCGTTCATAATCCAACTATGTTCCAAACAACCAGTGACACAAAAGAAAAAGCGCGGGAGTCAAACGATTGCTTATCCCACCGCTTAGGCTCTCGCATTGCCCATCTATCGAGGATAAACAATGCCGATGCCCACGCTTCGGATATACTCATAAAGGTACATACGAAAACATGAACGTCAAACATTGTTTTACCGAGCGATAGATTAGAATTTGCGAGATTCAAAGCGGTCGTAGATAAAACGTCAGTTCAACGTCTTTCCATTATGTTTGCTGCTTCCTTTCAAGGAAACAACGAGGCAAATTTAGGAATAATTTGGTTGTTACAGCCGAAAAATCATCCAAAGAAAGAAAAAAGAACGATTTTTACCGTATTTCAAATGCTTTTGCTCACTTAAAACAAGTCGTCCAAACAGACCACACTCTGCACTTGTCCGCTGTTTTCGTTTGGCTTCAGTCCGAAGGCAGCAATCAGCGTCAAGTGGATGCTTTTCTTCTGCGGAACCTTGTCCATCAAGGTTTGTACTCGCTCCCGCAATTCAACACCATATTTTGCATCAATGGAGAATGGCTTACCATAAAACTTTATTTCACAAAGGTTTATCACATTGTCGGCTTTATACAATTGTTCCAATTCCTCAATTTCCTTTTTTCTTCCGATGATATTTTTCATGCCATATCGATTTTATTTCTCTGCAAAGACATAAAAAACATCACTTTCAGAGAATTAAAACTGTTTATTTCTCTAAAATTGACTTTTTTTGGTGAGTTTAGAGAAATAAAACAAGTTTCCGACAAAAAGATGTTCAACTCATTCTATGGTATTTCCGTGAAATCAAGAAAAATCATCCAAAGAAAGAAAAAAGAACGATTTTTTGTTACCTTTGCCGCCTAATCATAATGCAAACAACACTCAAACCATGAATATGCATCTCATCTTTGCACTCATTATTTTGGCTTTCAGCCTCGGAATGAACCGCGTCTCTGCCCAAGAACAGCAGGCCTACAAGGTCGGTTTAGTCGGCTTCTATAATTTGGAAAACCTCTTCGACACCATCAACGACCCGAACAAGAACGACGAGGAATTCCTGCCCCAAGGTGCCAACCAGTGGAACACCGAGAAATATATGGCCAAACTCCATAACATGGCCTATGCCATTTCCACCATCGGCACCGACATCACACCTGACGGCGTGGCTGTCCTAGGCTTGTCGGAAATAGAAAACCGTCATGTGGTTGAAGACCTGGTTGCCCAGCCCGAGATAAAAGACCGCAACTATCAGATTGTGCACTATGACTCGCCCGACCGTCGTGGCGTGGATGTGGGATTGATCTACAACCCGAAATATTTCAAGCTGACCAACAGCAAGTCCTACCCCACCATCGTGCCCAACGACCCCGAGTTCATCACCCGCGACCAGCTGGTGGTTTCTGGTTTGTTCGATGGTGAGATGATGCACTTCATCGTCATGCACTGGCCTTCGCGCGCTGGTGGCGAGAAACGTTCCATGCCTGGACGTATTGCCGCAGCAACCCTTTGCCGTCATATCGCCGACTCCATCATGCGCGAAGACCAAAACGCCAAGATCATCATGATGGGCGACTACAACGACTACCCCGACAACAAAAGCGTGACGGAATACCTGCGCGCCTCGGGCGACATGAAAGACCTGCGCGATGGCGAGTTTTTCAACCCCATGTATGAGTTGCACAAGAAAGGCTATGGCACCAACTACTATCGTGACGTTCCCGCCGTCCTCGACCAGACTATCATCACCCCTGGCTTGCTACCCACCGACTATAGCACTTACCAGTACAAGAACGTGAAAGTCCACAACAAGGAGTTCCTGAAGCAGCACGGTGGCAAATACAACGGCTATCCCTTCCGCACCTTCGGCAGCGGTGTCTGGATGGGCGGCTATAGCGACCACTTCCCGGTGTATGTGATTTTACTGAAAAAGGTATAAAACCAAGGTCCCTGAGCCCGTCGAAGGGCCGACACAATAAAATGAGATTCCCCTGCGGGGAATGGAGTGAAAGTCAAATTTACAAAGCGGCGGCTTGTGACGCTTACATTACGTAAACTTCATCAGCCGCCGCTTATTTACTATAACACGAAACTCCATTCCCCGCCGGGGAATCTCCTCCTACCAAACCTCAATCTCATCCACAAAAATCCAAGCCGGATTGCCAAATCCACTATGGTCTTCAGGCAGGTCGTATCCTGTAATCACAACCTCGACATAACGTGCCGTGACAGGCTCAAAGTCCATTTCGTAGGCGAAAATACC
Source organism: Candidatus Limiplasma sp. (assembly GCA_036759285.1). GTDB lineage: Bacteria > Bacteroidota > Bacteroidia > Bacteroidales > F082 > Limimorpha. Next base: position 7,153 of record DAIOUZ010000111.1, read on the forward strand.
GTCCCTATCTGCCCAAGTGGAAATCGGGATGTCTTTCTGCGCCACCTCGCGGAAGTTCTCGCCATCATCGGAGACCAGCACCTTCGCTTGACTTGGATTATAAATCCAAGCCCCTTTGTTTGTAAGCGCATGGAAACGCACATGGCGCATCTCGGCAGGCTGCTCCAGGTCGATGACGGCATCCAAAGGATAGCCACAGAAGCCCAGCCAACGGCCTGAGTTGTAGGCTCCTCTACCCAAGTTGCCGTCGTTGAGCAACACAGCACCTTCATAGGTGTACTTTTCGGCAGGTTGCTGACGCAAAGAAATCGGCTTGCGCGTGGCCAGATTGGGTTCCACCGTATCCGACCAAACCTGCGGGTTGAAGATATGTTTGGCGTAGTTGTAATGATAGAGGTCGTAGAGTTGTGTCATCTTGCGGCAACGTTCCACAAAGGCTTCAAAATCACGTGCTTTGGGGTTGTTCCATTGCAGCTCAGTCAAGGCATCCATGCGGGGCATGGCCATGTACTGCACATGACGGAACGAGGCAATGTATTCCGTCCAGATGTTGGCTTGCACACCGATGATGTGCTTTTGCTGTTCAGGTGTCAGCTCCTCCGGTAAGGGCTGGAACTCATACACGCGCTCCACGGGCAAGTAGCCACCAATGCACATTGGCTCGCTGGCGATGTCCTCGCTTTGGTAGTAGTCGAAATAAAGGTGTGAATAAGGCGCCATAATCACATCGTGACCTTTGCGTGCTGCCTCGATGCCGCCTTCGGTGCCGCGCCAACTCATGATGATGGCCGTCTCGGAGACGTTGCCTTCCAAAATCTCGTCCCAGCCGATGACACGTCGACCACGGGCCTCCACCACCTTCGCCATACGGTTCATCACATAGCTTTGCAGGTAGTCTTCGGCAGAGAAACGGTCGTCGGCCTTGATACCTAATTCCTTAATCTTGGTCTGGCACTTGGGGCATTTCTCCCAACGCACTTTGGGGCACTCATCGCCGCCGATGTGGATGTAAGGTGAAGGAAACACATCCATCACCTCATTGAGCACGTCCTCAACGAATTGCATGGCTTCCTCGTTGCCAGCGCAAAGCACATCCTCGGAGACACCCCAGCGTTTCCAAACCTCATAGGGACCGCCCGTGCAGCCCAGCTGCGGATAGCAGGCCAAGGCCGCCTGCATGTGGCCCGGCAGGTCGATCTCAGGGATGATGTTGATGTGACGCTCGGCGGCATATTGGATGAGGTCGCGGAGTTCGTCTTGGGTATAGAAACCACCGTGACGAATAGTGTCATAGAGGTTGCCATTGTGCCCGATGACCGTACCGCTGCGATACGCGCCAATCTCTGTCAGTTCAGGATATTTCTTGATCTCGATGCGCCAACCCTGGTCTTCGCTGAGGTGGAAGTGGAACTGGTTCATGTTGTGCAAAGCCAGCATGTCGAGGTAAATCTTCACCGAGTCCAAGTCCATGAAATGGCGACAGGGGTCGAGGTGCATGCCGCGATAGGCGAAGTTGGGGTAATCGCGGATGGTGCCGCAACATAGTTGGCACTTGGCCTCGCCCATGTCATTCCTGCGTTGACTTGTGGACTGGCTGGAATCTATGGGCGTGATGGGCAGGCTCTTGCGGAGGGTCTGGATGCCGTAGAACACACCGGAAGCATCGGCACCTTCGATGGTGACTTGCTTAGGGGTGATGTTGATTTCGTAGGCCTCGGCCTGGTCGAAGTCTTCAGGAACCACTTTGAGCACAATGCCGTCGGACTGGCCTTGGTATTCTAACACATTCAAGGCATAGCCCATGATGTCATTGACATATTCGCTGAGGAATTGCGCCTCGCGCTGGAGGCCTTCCACATAATAGATGGAGGTCTTTGGCTCCAGTATAAAAGGATTCCCGTCTTCCAGTTGCACCACTTTGGGTTGCGGGATGATGTCGTAGGAGGCTTGGGAAAGTTGTGGTTTTGTGCAGGCGGAGAGCGCCGCTACAAGGCAAAGGATAAGTAAGGACTTTTTCATAGTAGAATCGTTTGAAAAGGCAAAAATAAAAAAAGGATGGCTTCCGCCATCCTTTTTTGTTGATTTTGTGCAAATCAGGCTTATTCACCCAACTTGATACGAACGAAGTTCACCACAGTGGCGTCCTTGTCGGCAGCCTGGATGAATTGCTCCACGGTCTTGCCATCGTCGACCAAAGAAGCTTGGTTGAGCAGGCAGCTCTCCTTGTAGAACTTGTTCAGACGGCCTTTGGCGATGTTTTGAATCATGCCATCGTTGAGCTTCACGGTACCGGGCACCGTGGCCTTGATTTCGCGGGCACGTGCGCCTTCTTCCTCGGTGATGTAACCCTTGGTGATGTTCGAGTTGATGTGGTCATCGCTGTCGACGTGGTTGGGGTTGATGCCAGCCTTGCGGAGGGCTTTCTCGACTTCCTTACCGATGAGCTCATCCTTGGTCTTGTCAATGGCCACGGCAAGCTCGCGGTCCTTCACCTCTTGCGAGATGGAGGCTTCGCTCACCGACAGCGGGTTCATGGCAGCGACGTGCATACACACCTCGTGGCTCACTTCCTCAACACCGGCGAAATCCTTGTTCATTTCGACGATGGTGGCGAGGCGGTTGCCAGGGTGGTTGTAATTGGCCACGTAAGCACCTTCGAGGACTTTGAAAGCACCGAGTTCGGTCTTCTCACCAGTGACGGCGCTCTGATTGGCGACGAGGGCTTCAACGGTCTGACCGTCGAGCGTCATGGCCTTCAGGGCTTCGATGTCCTTCACGCGGTTGGCAACGGCCATATCGAGCACGTCCTTCGTGAACTTCACGAAGTCGGCGTTGTTGGCGACGAAGTCGGTCTCGCAGTTCACCATGATGATGGCGGCGTACTTGTGGTCTTCAGTGGCCTTTGAGAGCACGCAGCCTTCGCTGGCGGTGCGGTCGGCGCGCTTGGCAGCCTTGGCCATACCCTTCTTGCGAAGGATGTCGATAGCGGCTTGGATGTCACCATCGGTCTCGACGAGGGCCTTCTTGCAGTCCATCATGCCGGCGCCCGTCATCTGTCTCAGTTCATTGACTTGAGAAGCGGTAATATTCATTTTGTTTCTTGTTTTAAAGGTTATTATTAAAATATGGCCGATGGCTAATGGCCCTTCGACAAACTCAGGGACCTTAGCCATAGGCCATAAGCCATAGGCTATAGTTTAGTTCTTAGAGACGGGTCTGCGAGGACGACGGTTGGAGCGGGGACGGCGTTCTTCCTTGCTTTCCTCTTCCTCGTTGTTCTCTTTCATCTCGTCAACTTCTTCCTCTTCCTCTTCCTGGATGAGGTCCTTGTTGTTCTTGCGCTCGGTGATGCCTTCCTCGATGGCATCGACCATCTTACCGACGATGAGGGCGATGCTCTTCGAAGCGTCGTCGTTAGCCGGGATGGGGAAGTCGATGAGGTTGGGGTTGGTGTTGGTGTCGACGATGGCGAAGGTCGGGATGTTGAGCTTGCGGGCTTCAGCAACGGCGATGTGTTCCTTCATGATGTCGACCACGAACAGAGCTGAAGGCAGACGGCTGAGGTCGGCGATGGAACCGAGGTTCTTCTCGAGTTTCTCGCGCTCACGTTCGATCTGCAGCTTCTCACGCTTGGAGAGGCTCTTGTAGGCTTCGCTGTTCATCATCTTGTCGATGCTCGTCATCTTCTTGACGGCCTTGCGGATGGTGGCGAAGTTGGTCAGCATACCACCGGGCCAACGCTCGGTCACGTAAGGCATGTTGACTTTTTGGGCGAGTTCGGCGACGACGTCCTTGGCCTGCTTCTTGGTGGCCACGAAGAGCACGCGCTTGCCCGATTTGGCCAGTTGGCAGAGGGCATTGGCAGCCTCGTCCATCTTGGCTTGTGTCTTATAGAGGTCTATGATGTGGATACCATTGCGCTCCATGAAAATATAGGGAGCCATGTTCGGATTCCATTTTCTCTTGAGATGGCCGAAATGACAACCGGCATCCAGTAATTCTTCAAAAGTTACTTGTGTCATGAGTTTTCTTTTTTAATGTTTACATTCACTAAATACAATCGCCGAGTAGTCTTAACAAGAATCTCAGCAATTTGGATACTAAACAAAATCGCTCGGCTTCTGAGGGCTTAACGTTTGCTGAATTGGAACTTCTTACGGGCACCAGGCTGACCGGGTTTCTTACGCTCGACCATACGCGGGTCGCGGCGCATCAAACCTTTAGCCTTCAGGGTGGGACGATACTCGGG
>DAIOUZ010000112.1:0-11018 GCA_036759285.1 Candidatus Limiplasma sp.
GTGGGGCGGCATCTTCAACTTAGCTGTTGAAGGTCTGGGTAAGTACACCGAGAAGGCCTCGGGTATCTTCATGGCCTTGGTTTGCGGTGGTGGTATCTTGCCTCTGCTTCAAAATGCCATCGTCGATGGTCTGGGCGGCACCGGCTATCTCCAGAGCTACTGGGTGATCGTCATTGGCCTGGCCTTCCTGCTTTTCTACGCCCTCTGGGGTTCGAAGAATGTCAACAAGGATATTCCAGTTGAATAACACTGATGTTTAAAAAGATATTAGGAACGGGAGCAACAAGGGTGGTCAACGTGATGACACAGTTGGCCACCCTCATCATGGGCACCAGATATCTCGGTGCCGCTGAATGGGGCAAGGCCTTCATCGCCCAGACGGACATCACCTTTTTATTAATAGGCATCGAACTCATCGCTGGCAGCGGTTTGGTGTATTTCACACCCCGCAAGAAAACAGCCACGCTGATGAAGATTTCCTATGGCTGGATTGCCTTTGTGATGCTGATTTACCTCCTGTTGTTCAATATCTTACATTTCTTTCCCAACTTTTATCACACCATCGTTCCCGAAGGCTATGCCTGGCTGGTTCTGTTGATGACCTTCATCTACAGCTTCCATGAGTTCAACCTCAACCATTTCCTTGGGAAAGAAAAGGTAGCCACCTACAACTGGCTGTTTCTCATACAGATATTGACCCAAGTCTCGATGATGGCGGTACTCATCTTCGCCTTGAATATCAGAACAGCCAAGGCTTTGCTGTATTCGCAGCTTTGCGGCTATTCATTGGCTACGCTCGTTGGTTGGATTTTGCTGTTCCCAAGGCTGAAACGCGAAAGCAGCGAACCGTGGAAAAACAGCCTCAAGGAGATGCTCCATTATGGTGCTTTCATGCAGCTCTCCACTTTGGTCAGTACCTTGAACAAACGCTTGAGTCTCTATCTGCTGAATACGCATTGTGATGAGAAATCCATCGGTGTCTATGCTTCGGGCACACAAGTCCCCGAAGGGGTAAACATCGTTGGACAAAGCATCGGTTTAGTGGAGTTTTCCACGTTGAGCAATACTGAAAACGACCAACGGGCTTCGCAGCTCACCTTGCGCTTCATGAAGCTTTCCGTTCTGCTGACTTTCACTGCCCTCTTGATCATCTGCTTGTTCCCGACCTCCTTCTTCGAGTGGTTGTTTTCGGGCGAATTCAGTGACATCCGCACCGTCATTCTTTTGATTGCGCCTGGTATTGTGTTCTTTTCTGCACATACCGTCTTGGCCAATTACTTTTCCGGCACAGGCAAACCGAAATACAACCTTTACGCATCGCTGATAGGCCTTTCGGTGACCCTTGTTTCCGCCTTTGTTTTGATTCCTATGTTAGGCATCCGCGGAGCTGCCATCACCACCACACTGACTTACCTGACGCTGTTTGTTTACCAATGGATTGTCTTCCACAAACAAACCGAAAGCAAGTTGAGTCAGCTGATTCCAAACAGCGAAGATTGGGAATGGGTGAAATCAACAATTAAGAGTATTTTCTGATGAATTTTTGACTACGTCGAATTGAAATTTCGTAAATTTGCGCCCAAATCAAGTTCTATGAGCGAAATCAACGACGACGATATCTTCAACCAAAACGAAGACCCCACTCCTACTGTAGAAAACTATAATGACGACAGCATCGTGCACCTTGAAGACATGGAGCACATTCGTCGCCGCCCGGGTATGTATATCGGCAAACTCGGCGACGGCGCCTCGCAGGACGACGGCATCTATGTGCTCATCAAAGAGGTGATCGACAACTCTATTGACGAGTTCACTTCGGGTTTCGGCAAGAAAATCGAGGTGACGGTGAATAAGGCTGAGAAGAAGGTCAGCATCCGTGACTATGGCCGCGGTATTCCTCTTGGAAAGCTGAAGGAAGCCGTTTCACAACTCAATACGGGTGCCAAATACGACAGCAAAGTGTTCCAGAAGTCGGTCGGCTTGAACGGCGTGGGTACCAAGGCCGTCAACGCGCTTTCGTCTTATTTCAAGGTGCAGTCCATCCGCGAAGGAAAGACGCGTATTGTGGAGTTTGCGCAAGGGAAACTAGTTAATGACAGTGGCATTATTGAAGTCGGCCCTTCGACAGGCTCAGGGACCGACACCGGCACCCTCACCGAGTTCATCCCCGACAGCGCTTTGTTCGGCAACTACCACTATGTGGACGAATACATCGAGAAGCGCGTCTGGAACTATGCCTACCTCAACAGAGGCTTGAGTCTCATCTACAACGACAAACGCTATTACTCCAAGAACGGCCTCCTCGACCTGTTACAGAACAACATGGAAGGCGAAGGCCTCTACCCCATCATCCATATCAAGGACGGCGACTTTGAGGCTGCTTTCACGCATGTCAACGGGCAGTCGAGCGACTACTTCTATTCCTTTGTCAACGGACAACACACTACTGAAGGCGGTACGCACCAGTCTGCTTTTCGCGAAGGTTACGCCCGTGTGGTGCGTGAGTTCTACCAGAAGGAATACGAGCCTGCTGACATCCGCCAGGGCTTGGTTTGCGCCTTGTGCGTCCGCATACAAGAGCCTGTGTTTGAGGCACAGACCAAGACCAAGCTCGGCTCCACCCACCTCGCACCTAACAACCCCGACGGCACCAACGACAGCCCCTTCCTGAAGACATACGTCTTCGACATCTTGAAACGCCACTTGGACAACTACTTGCATAAGAACCCCGAGACTGTCAGCGTCCTGCAGGCCAAGATACAAGCCAACGAGAAGGAACGCAAGGAGATTGCCGGCATCAAGAAGGCCGCCCGCGAGAGCGCCAAAAAGGTCAGCTTGAACAACCGCAAGCTGCGCGACTGCCGCATCCATCTCAACACCAACCACGAGAAACGCCTCGAAAGCACCATTTTCATCACCGAGGGTGACTCCGCATCAGGAAGCATCACCAAGAGCCGCGACGTGCAGACCCAGGCTGTGTTCAGCCTGCGTGGTAAGCCGCTCAACTGCTTGGGCATGACCAAAAAAGTGTGTTACGAGAACGAGGAGTTCAATCTCTTGCAAGCCGCCTTGAACATCGACGAGGACATCGAGAACCTGCGCTACAACAACATCGTCATCGCCACCGATGCCGATGTGGACGGCATGCACATCCGCCTGCTGATGCTCACCTTCTTCCTGCAGTTCTACCCCGACCTGGTGCGCAATGGTCATGTCTATATCTTGCAAACGCCGCTATTCCGCGTGCGCAACAAAAAGGAGACCTACTACTGCTACAGCGACGAGGAACGCATCACCGCCAAGGAGAAATGCGGCAAGCAGGCCGAAATCACACGCTTCAAAGGCTTGGGCGAAATCTCTCCCGACGAGTTCCGTGGCTTCATCGGCCCCAATATGCGCCTTGAGCCGGTCATCTTGCGCTATGACTTTGGCATCAAGGAGCTGCTGGATTATTATATGGGCAAGAATACCATGGAGAGGCAGAAATTCATCATTGAGAATTTGAGGATTGAGGATGATTCGGAGATGGATAAGATGTAATCATTAATTCAATAAATATGAAAAAACTGGCATTAATCATTATGGGCACTATCACCCTCTTTGGCTGCAACCAAAAACCGCAGCCCGCTGAACGCTATTCCGTCAAGGCTTATCCCGAGACGCGCATGGACGAAACCGTCGTTGACGACTATTTTGGTACAAAGGTCGCCGACCCATACCGTTGGCTTGAAAACGACACCTCCGCCGAGACTTCTGCCTGGGTCAAGGCGCAGACCGAAGTCACCAACGACTACTTGAGCCACATCCCCTTCCGCAGCGCCCTTAAGGACCGCTTGACGGAAATCGTCAACTACGAACGCTACAGCACCCCGTCGAAGAAACACGGCCGCTACATCTACTCGAAGAACGACGGCCTCCAAAATCAGAGCGTCATCTACATGCAAGAGACGCTGGACGGCGAGCCTACCGTGCTCTTGGATCCCAACAAACTCTCTGACGACGGCACCGTCTCGTTGGGCGGCATCAGCTTCTCCAACGACGGCAAATACATGGCCTACTACATCCAACGCAGCGGATCCGACTGGGTTGAAATCTACGTAAAGGACATGGCTACCCTTGAGCTTCTCCCCGACCACATCGAATGGGCCAAGTTCACGGGTGCCTCGTGGTATAAGGACGGCTTCTTCTACGCCGCCTATGACCGCCCCACCGAAGGCAAGGAGTTCAGCAACGTGAACGAAAACCACAAGATCTACTACCACAAACTTGGCACTTCACAAGACCAAGACGAACTCTTCTACTCTAACCCTGCCCAGCCACGTTACTTCCACCAAGTTGACCTCACTGAGGATGAACACTATATGTTCCTCTTCGAGAGCGGTCAAGGTGCTGGCAGCACGCTGTGGATCAGAGATATGCAAGACCCGAAGGGCAAGTTCGTTCAGATTGCCGACGATATGGACTACCAGTATATGCCTATCGATGTCATTGACGATGTGCTATACATCTTCACCAATTACAACGCACCCAAGGGTCGCATCTGCCGCGTGTCGGCCAAGACCCCGCAGATGGAGAATTGGGTTGATGTGATTCCCGAGAGCGACAATGTCATCGCTGGTATCAACCTTGCCAAAGGCAAGATGATTGTCACCTACGACAAGGACGCTGCCAACCACGCATACGTTTACACCATGGACGGCGAGCAACTCCATGAGATTGCTTTGCCCACCTACGGTTCAGTTGGCTTCAGTAGCCGCTACGAGGAACCCGAAGTATTCTATGCCTTCACTTCCTTCGTTTTCCCGACCACGATATACCAATACAACATTGACGACAACACCTCTACCGTGTTCCGTGCGCCTGCCATCGACTTCAAGTCGGAGGATTACGAGACAGAGCAAGTCTTTGTCACCTCAAAGGATGGCACCCAAGTGCCCATGTTCCTAACCTACAAGAAGGGCTTACAGAAGGATGGCACCAACCCCACCCTGCTTTATGGCTACGGTGGCTTCAACATCACACTAAATCCAGGTTTCAGCACTTCGCGTCTGCCCTTCATAGAGAATGGTGGCATTTATGCCCAGATGAACCTGCGCGGCGGTAATGAATATGGTGAAGAATGGCATATCGCCGGCACCAAGTTACAGAAGCAGAACGTCTTCGACGACTGCATTGCTTGCGCTGAATATCTTATCAAAAACAACTACACCTCGCCGAAGTATCTGGCTTTGAATGGTGGCTCCAATGGCGGTCTGCTCGTCGGCGCCGTCGTCAATCAGCGTCCCGACCTCTTTGGCGTGGCCGTGCCGCAAGTCGGAGTGATGGACATGCTGCGCTATCACCTCTTCACCATCGGGTGGAACTGGGCCAGCGACTACGGCACCAGCGAGGACGACGAGGCCATGTTCAAGGCTTTGTATGCCTACTCGCCACTGCACACCATCCAAAGCGGTGAAAACGTGCACTATCCCGCCATCATGGTCACCACTGCCGACCACGACGACCGTGTGGTGCCCGCCCACTCGTTCAAGTATGCGGCTGCCTTACAAGCTGCCCAGACGGGACCAGAGCCCAAGATCATCCGCATCGACACCAAGGCCGGACACGGCGGCGGCAAGCCTATCTCCAAGGTTTTGGAAGAGCAGGCTGATATTTATTCATTCATCCTCTATAATATGGGATTGAGCTATCCGACTGAAAAGAAATAAGAATCAGTTTTGCTGTAGAAATCGCCCGTTGGAAAAATTCCGGCGGGCGATTTTGATTATTTTCCCTACTTTTGCACCAAATTTGGACCCAATGAGAAAATTTGTAATCGCCATAACCCTACTTTTTGGCCTTGTTTCCCTCCAAGCCCAAGAAATCACCATTTGGCAAAAGGTCAACCACTTTCTGACCAAACCCGCTATAATTGACACGACACGCATTTACCAGCCGAAACCTTGCTTCTCTTTAGGTTTGTTCACAACAGGACAAAAGGCGGGATTCGATGTGGATGTCAACTTCGACATCGATTTGGATGAAATGGGCAAGTACGCCGGCATCTCGAGTTATAGCCTTGGGGAAAACCTTTGCAAGAAGATCGGCCTTGAAGTAGGTTACGGCAATGTCGGTTTTGGCTATGGTCTCGAAGTGGGACCTCGAAGTGCATGGAAAAAGAGTGCCTTTGCTTTCAATATCGTTGGAAAGTCCTGGGGCGTGCGACTCAATTACTTCAACATCACCAACTCTTTCACATCGGGACTGACACTTGGGACTGAAGGTGACAGCCTTTACATACACGATAAGTTCGTCTCAAAGGAATTAGCCTCGCTGAAAAGTCTTACCATTGACGGTTACTATGTCTTCAACAACAAACGTTTCGCCTATCCTGCCGCTTATAAGATGGGCTTGGTGCAACGTCGCACCGCAGGCTCGTGGATGCTGACAGCACGCTATATGCAAGGTAACATATACAACTCACCTGAAGCGTCTTGGGATTCTTACAACCTATTGGACTGCTTTTCCACGATGCAAGCCTCGGTGGGTGGCGGCTATTCGGTCAACTTCGTGCTTTGGCACAAAGACCCCACTGAACCTCGTGACAAAGGTCTACGCAACCTCACCGTCAACCTGACGGCCATGCCAGTAATTACCTTGTGCAATTACCTGAAAACCACTTCGTATGAATACGGCTTTGACGAAGAGATGGAGGATATTAACCATACTGGAGAAAAGGTGTCGAAGATATGGTGTTATCCCATGCCCAACTACATCGGCAGTGCAGCCATCGGCTTCACATTCAACCGTTTCTTTTTCTCGACCCAATTCACTTACAACCGTTTCTATTTCCGCAGCCGCGACGCCTTCAATGCCAGCCAAATGAACATACCTGGTTACGTGGACGACCTCAGTTTTCGTGGTGTCTTCCACGATTGGATGCTGAAAGGACTGTTGGTATACAGGTTTTGATTAGTGAATATTCAAAAACAAAATCGCCCGCTCGAACAATTCAGCGGGCGATTGTTTTTTAACGATTTACAACCTATTACTGCAGCTCCTCATACATATAAGTGACCTTCTCCCCCACATTGACGACCAGATAACTCGGTGTTCCACCATCATTTAGGTTGTCGGTCATCACGTACTGCACACCGCCGAACTGACGTTGCTCGCGGGCGTGGAAGTGACCCATCAACACGACCTCCACATTGTGGTTGCTCATCAGGTTCATGAAAGCATACTGCTCGTCTTGAGGCAAGTTGGCTGCTGGTGTAGTGGTGTAGTTGTACGAGGTACGGAACAGCCAGTTGTGACTAATGACGATACAATGGCGATAGTCACTGCGATGTTCAAGTTGCTCTTCCAACCATTTTGTCTGTCTTTTGCCGAAAGTGCCATTGCCCGAATCCAAAAAGATGTAGAGGTCTTGATGACCACCAACGGTCTTCACAGTCACGGTGTAAGTCGAGGTGTGGAAGTATTGCTTGTAGAATTTGGCGCAATCGTAGTACACATCGTGATTGCCAATGACGGGGAAACACGGGTCGTTCTTGGCTTGAGTCTCCTCATTGAAACGCAAGGAGGTCTCTACCCTTCTATAACCTGCCTCACCGCTTTCATTGGCCAAGTCGCCCACAAGAAGGGAGAAAATGGCGTCAGGGTCGTTGCGTTCGATGGTGACATACTTGTACAAACGGTCTTTTGGCCCCTGCAACTCGAAGTCGTCACGGTCGGAGTAGTGCGAGTCGGAGGTGGAATATATACGATACTCGTCAGGAACATTCTCAATGATGGGCATTCTGTTTTGATTGTTATAGTCGAGCCAATCAGCTACGCGTTCTTCGGTGTCGCTGCGATCGATGACCATTCCGAGGACGTCAAGACGGTTGCAACCTGTCATTAGAATCATTGCGGCAGTGGCAAATATTATAAGGTGTAATTTTTTCATGATTTTTGTTTTTATCTAGAATTTAAGAATTATTTCTTTGAATTTCTGAGAATTAGAGATAAAAATCGCAAGCGATTTTAGGGTTTCCAAATCAGTCCTACATTGCCGAACCAGCCGTTGTATTGCGCTGACAGATTGAGCACGCCGCAAGGATGCACTCCTGTTTCGGCCGTCAGGCGCATGCCATTGCCGAAGTCGTAATAGCCGTTCACGCTATAGAAGAACAGCGTGAAGCGCTCAATGACAAAATCCCTGTAGTTCGACACACGAGCGCCCACGTTCCAAGGATGCTCTTGGTCAAACAAGTTGCCTTCCACACAGAAAGTGACGTTCATAGGCTCAAAAACGGTCTCCATGCCGCCGTTTTTGCGTAGCGGAATGGGGGCCGTATAACGATTCGTCAAACCAAACTGGAAATTGAAATGCCGATTACGCCAGCCCAGGTCCAAAACGGCATTGAATTCCTGCAATTTATAATTCGGGAACAGTCGATGTAGATAGCGGTTCTCCAAATAGAGTGTACCACTTTTTGCTTTGAGCAGATTTACTTGATATTGCAAGTTTACCGAATAACGGCCCAAAGTCGTGGCTTGGAATCCCAGTCCGATGTTGAAATTATTGGCCAGTTGGTAGTCGCCCAATACCGCCCAAGAAGCACTGCTTCCTAAGCTACGAGTGTAGTCGTACTCGCCATAGGTTTGTAGGGTCCACTGTGCCCTTGCGGCAAAGGCAATGAACAGCAGACAGAGAGTAAATGCTATTTTCTTCATAAAAAACAATTTGGCAGCAAAAGTAAGGAAAAGTCACAAGCAAATCCAAAGCATCGATTCTTTTTTCCTACTTTTGCCATTTCTTTGAATCAGTTCAAAACTATGAAACGTCTTATTATCAGTATTTTCAATCTTTTTGTATTCTGTTTTTTAAGTCTGAATTCGATAGCTCAATATGGCCCTCAGCTCGACAACCGAGGCTTTGAGCAATGGACCACAAGAGAAGTGACTTCCGTCAGTGAGCCAGTGCATTGGCATTCAGGTGGTACTGCAACAGGGACTTGGTCCGGCTTTCTGTCAAGCCAAATCGAACAGTCCTCACAAACGCGACCTGGATCCTCAGGCGGCAAGAGCGTCAGACTGTTCCCCGACAGCGTGCTTGGCGTTACCGCCAACGGCACCATGACCAACGGGCGCATGAACGCAGGTAGCATGTCAGCCACTGGCTCAGGCAACTACAACTATACACAACGTGCCGAAAGTGCCTTCAACACCCCCATTAACCAACTTCCAGACTCGCTAACTGTTTGGGTGTGCTTCCGTAGCCAAAGTTCAACTGACAAAGCCCAAGTGAAAGCCGTTGTCCATGGCAATGCCGATTACAAGTTGATTGCCAACGGCACTGAAGAGCCTGCCGATATGCATGTGGCCACTGCGGTTTCTTCGTTCACCCGAACTTCAACCGCTAATGGGGCCTACACTTGGCGTCGTCTGAGCATTCCGTTCAACAACAGCGGCCCTTGCACCGACGTACGCTACATCCTTTTGACTGCCACCACGAACGAAACCCCTGGCACAGGCAGCACCAACGACGACCTTTTCGTTGACGATGTCTTGTTAGTTTACAACCCGACCCTAAGGATGGAACAGTTGGCCTCCAACGAATTCACCATCAACTCAACCATCAGTATTCCATTCACTCTGAGTGGGACCATGTCGCCCGAAAACCTCAACGCGACACCCAATGTGGTCATTGCTCAACTTTCCGATGCCAATGGCAATTTCAGCAACCCCACCGAGTTGGGTCGCGTCACCACCAACACAAGCGGTAGCATCACCGCACAGATTCCCACCGTGTCCGCAGGCCAGCATTACAAAATCCGTGTGGTTTCCACCAACTACCCCATGATAGGTGGCAACATACAGGAAATCAGCATTATCAACACTTCTGCAATAGAGGATCATGTCGCTTCATGCCAAATCTATCCCAATCCGTTCAACTCGACTTTGAGCATCATGACAGAAAAAACGGTCAAAAACATCTTGATTTATGATGTCTTTGGCCGTTTGGTAAAGCGCCAACCCGCATCGGAAACACAGATTGACCTCGATTTGAGTGGATTAAGCTTGGGCGTTTACATACTGCGTCTGGATTACGGCGACAGCATCAGTACGCACCGAATCGTCAAAGCCGCTCGTTAACCACATCCCAGTCGATGATTTGCCATAAGGCATTCAGATGATCTGGACGGCGGTTTTGGTAATCAATGTAATAGGCGTGTTCCCAAACATCGAAGGTCAGCAAAGGTCTATAGCCACGCTGTACGGGATTGCCCGCATTGGTTTCCTGCGTGATTTGGAGTTTTCCATCCTTGTCAACAGAAAGCCAGACCCAGCCTGAACCGAACAAAGTGGCACCTTTCTTCGTAAACTCTTCCTTGAAAGCATAGAAGGAACCGAATTGTTTTTCAATGAGCTCTCCGATTTTCTTCGTTGGTTTGTTGTCGGCTTTTGGAGCACGGAACTGGGTGAAATACAAGTTATGGTTCAGGATTTGGCCCGCATTGTTGAACACACCACCTTCAGCGGTCTTCACGATTTCCTCTAAAGGCATGTTTTCGTATTTCGTGCCTTCGATGAGGCCGTTAAGGTTGTTGACATAAGCATTCAAGTGCTTGCCGTGATGGAACCCCAATGTCTCTTTGCTGATGACAGGTTCCAAAGCATTTGCCTCATAGGGCAATTTAATGAGTTCGTATTTCATATTGTTATGATTTTGTTGTACATGGCTGCAAATATAGAAAAAAGTGGGATTCCAATGTTGGAATCCCACTTTTTTCATTGATTCATATACATCTGATAGAGCGGAGAGTTAGGCTCCGACTTCAAACGTTTCAGTGCCCGGTCACGGATCTGACGAGTGCGCTCACGCGAGATGTTGAGTTTCATCGCGATTTCCTCCAAAGAATATTCGCGCGAGGTCCCCAATCCGAAATACATGCACAAGATGGTACGTTCCTTCTCGTTCAACATGTCTAGCGATCTGCGGATGGCTTTGCTGGTCGACTCCTGCTCCACTGCTGAATCGGTCTGAACCT
>DAIOUZ010000112.1:11028-11257 GCA_036759285.1 Candidatus Limiplasma sp.
GAGGCTCAGCAGCTGGTCCACTTTGTCCTCAGGCATACCAATTTCATCGGCAATCTCTTTGAGGGTAGGCCGGCGTTCCAGCTTCTGCTCCAGCAGTGACACCGCTTTCTTCACCTTCGCCAAAGCACCCACCTGATTCATAGGCAGACGGATGATACGTGCCTGCTCGGCCACGGCTTGAAGGATGCTCTGACGGATCCACCACACGGCATAGGAGATGAACTTGAAG
>DAIOUZ010000113.1:0-1573 GCA_036759285.1 Candidatus Limiplasma sp.
ACCGCCTCTACTTATAACCATCACATAGTCTTCGTCGGTCACGTGCAAGGCATCCTGCATCGAGAAGTCGGCAATCACACCGCATACTGGCATAGCAATACATTGTTTTTGCCACATCGTAATGGTGTCGAAGTTGTTATCACCGTAGGGCAAGCCCGTCATGCCCGCAGCAGTGGTCTCGGAAATCCAGAAACCAAGGACACTAGCGTCCAAAAAACGCTCTTTCACTTCAAAACCCAACATTCGGAACGCCACCGTATCGCAAGTGAGAAGTGGGATCATAACACTTTTCTCGGTATCGTGGAGTTTCTTCAAGCCAAGCTGCATGCTCCTCACTCCAGGAACGGCATCTGCCGATGCCAAATCCTTCACACAAGGCAAAGACCTCAATTCTTCAACAAAGGCTTCCTTTTCAGTCGTGTGGTCGAGGTCGGATCCCAAGAAAAACAGGTTCTCCACATTCAATCCTATCGAGCGATTATCCATGTGATGCATTTGAAGTTCCATCGTCAGCACCAAAGCAATAAGCACAATGGCAATGACGTTTTGGACCACGATGAATACCTTCGAGAGCACAGTGCGGTTACGGAAACGGAACGTGCCACGCACGACGTCGATGGGTTGGGCTTTTGAGATGATAGCCGCTGGTAAGATGCCGGCAAGCAACGAAACCACTATCACCATCAGTAGATAGGCAATGAGGTAAGGTAAACTGAAAGGTATGGAAATCGCCACATCTGACTGCAACAACCGGTTGACGGTCGGAGTGAGGGCGTGAGCTATTACCAATCCAACGACAAAGCTGAACAAAGTGAAAACAAACGCCTCACCGAGAAATTTCAAAACTATGTCGGATTTCTGCGCCCCGACCAGCCGCCGCGAAGCCATCTCCTTGGCGCGTTTTCCGACCAAGGCGACGTTCAGGTTGATGTAATTCAGCAAGGCCGAAATGAGCAGCAATAGTCCGATGATGATCATCGTGCGAAGCATGGAACGGTCGCCTTTATTCAGGCTGGTGTAAACGGGCGCGAAAAACAACTCATCGAAACGAACCATCATAAGTCCTTGCCACGTCGGGCTATTCTCAAATTGCATATCGCAGAGTGCCTCCAATTTTTCGGTCAACTCTTCCCGGTCCACATCGGGTCGCACCTTAATATATGTGCCAATGTTAGCCCAATTGTGGAAAGGATTGTCGCGATAACTCTTAATTACATACGACTGCGCATGTTCATAGTTAATCATCACATCAAACTCAGGAAGCAAGGAGCTGCCTTTTTCGGCAATGATGCCAACGACGTGCAATGTGTCGTCCTTCACAATCAATGGCAGGTTTACTGACTCATCATTCAGTTGAGTGGCCAACTTTTCGGAGATGAAGGCCACATTGCGTTCCGAAAGCATCTCGGGACTGCCTTCCTTGAACATAACGGGAAAGATGTCGAAGAAATCCACGTCACAGACAAACATATTGCCTACGAAGTTTTGCTCGCCAACGTGAATCAGCTGGTCTTGCAGGAAATGGAAATGCGACACGGTTTCTACCTCGGGCAGTTTGCCGTCGAAAACTTCT
>DAIOUZ010000113.1:1594-3450 GCA_036759285.1 Candidatus Limiplasma sp.
AAATCCGCTCGCGGTCGGGGTTCTCGCGCGTCACGGCGTATTGCTGCACCACGTAGCAAAAACTGATGATGACGAAAGCCAAGGCTACGCTCAATCCGATGAACTCAATGGCGGTGTAGAGCTTGTTGCGGGATAGGAATTTTAGGTAGGTTTTCATTATTGTTGATGTTTTTTTGCTTTCAGCTCTCAGCAATCAGCTTTCAGCCTCGGCTAATCCATGCTGATAGCTGATGGCTGAATGCTGATAGCTATTATTGATTTATATACGGTGTCCCTCCATAGTAATTAACCACACTATTCTTGATAAAGTATTGAAGCCGGGCGTTAAGGTGCTCGGCGAGGGCGTTGAGGTAGTTGTTGGAGGCGGTCTGGTACTCTATTGAGGAGATCAAGCCTTGCTCGAAGCGCTTGGTGTTCAGTGCAAAGGCCTCGCTTTGCAAGTCGGCGCGGGTGGCGGCTTGGCGCAAGGCGTCGGCGCTGCCGTCTCGGTCGGCGATGGCACGGCGCACCTCGGCCTCTACGGTTTGGAGCGTCTGCTCATAGTCGGCTTTTGCACGTTCGTAGGCATTCTTCCGCTTTGCGATGTTGGAATGCTTCGAGAGGCGGTCGAAGATGGGGATGCTCAACGAGAGCTGGATGTATTCGCCGCTGTTGTTCTTCAACTGGTCGAAATAGGGCGTGGGCACATAGCCCTCCATGCCAGGATAGGTGAAGAAACTCGTCGACCAGCCGCCATAGAGCGAGAGTGTGGGCATCAGTTGCCAGCGAGCCGTCTTCAAGGCGAGATGGGCGTTCTTCATCGTGCCCTCGGCCAGTAGGACCGATGGCATGTTTGTTTTGGCAAATTCAACCATTTGCGAAATATCTTCCGTTCGGCTGCCACGGTGTGACAGCCCTACAGCCGTTTCGTATGTAGGGCTGTCATAATTTGGCAGCCGCGAAAACGATTCATCAATCTTCAACGGTTCCTCGATAGGCCAAAACATCACATCCTTCAAGGTGATCATGGCGTTGTTGAGGTTGTTGCGGCAGGTGGTCAGTTGGTACTGCCGCTCGGCGAGGTCGCTCTGCATCTGCACCACATCAGCGTGCGACTTCTGGCCCAATTGTTCTTGCCTTGTGGCAAGTTGCACGGACTTCTCCGCCGTGGCCACCTGCGCTTGCAAGGCCTTTTCCAACTCGGTGTAGTAAAGCACGTTGCAGTAGGCCTCCATCGTGGCAAGGCAGATTTGGTCTTCCAGCTGTTGCTCTTTGGTGAGCCCCATTTGTTGTGCTGTCTTGGTGATCTTCAGGTTGTTGACTGCCTGGAAACCGTTAAACAAAGCGATGCCGCCCGAGAGACTATAACCGTTGTGGAACGAAGTCGTCCGGATATAGGTGTTGGTTTCAGGGTCGATGCTACGGCCGAAGTTGGCATAAGCGTAGGTGCCGCCGCTCACTTCGGGTGTGAATGCCGCCAAAATGGCGTCACGGCGGTCGATTTGAGCATCGCGGTTGTCGGCCTGCTGGATACGGATTTTGGTGGAATGCTCCACGGCATAGTGCATGCAGGCTTTAAGGTTCATGGCGGTGGTGTCCTGGGCCTTGACGAGATTCAAGGCCCCCAGGAACATCATCAAAATAAAAAAGTTATGCTTTGCTTTCATCATGCGTATATTATAATGATGCACATGAGATAGCATATCGTGTGCCAAAAATGTAAAATGCTAATATACAGAGATTTGAAAAAACGACCTTTTCAAAAAGTGTAAAGTTTCTTTACAGTGGGTGTAAAGAAATTTTACAATGAGCGCATTTCAATTAGTTATTATTTCAATCCCGTCAAGTCAAATTGATAGGTAAGGTCATCGTTTTTC
>DAIOUZ010000113.1:3559-11208 GCA_036759285.1 Candidatus Limiplasma sp.
CCTGGCAAAAGACAAACGCCTTTGGGATGGCATATTCTTCGTTATCCATGATGTTGCTCAACGCGCGATGCCGTTCGTAATCCTTCCCTGACTTTACCTCAATGGGTAGCACTTCGCCTTGATATTCCACGACAAAGTCAAGTTCACCTTGTTTCTTGCTATTGAAGTAGAAAAGGTCATGGTCGATGGCAAAGCCGTGGGCATAAAGCTCTTGGGCAACCAAATTTTCAAAGGCCGCACCGTAGTTGACATTCAGATTGTTCAACAGACGGACTTGGATGTCTCCTCCATACATGGCAGCCAGTAGTCCCACATCATTCAAAAACAGTTTGAAGAGATTGCGCTGCTTGTTGAGCAACAAAGGCATTGTCGGTGCCTCAACATTGTATGCCGGGAGGGCGACCCCCGCATCCTTCAACCAAAGGAAGCCGCTCTCATAACGGGCAAAACGAGCTTTCTCGCCCAATTCCTTCAGGATGAAGCGCTTGTTTTTGGCGTTCAACTCAGAAGGAATCAAGTTATAGATTTCTTCGATCTGAAGCTTGTGCTCTTTTTCATACTTTGTAATATCGCGCTTGTAGGTGCGGATGATGTCACGCTGTTCGTTGAGAACATTGCGCAGATTGTTGGTGTCCAAATATTTCTGCACCGCAGCAGGCATACCACCGACAATCATATAAAGGCGCACCAGTTCCACCATCCGCTTATGGATAAACTCATCAACGGGCTTTTGTCCTTCATAACAGCCTTTGAGATGTTCCAACACCTCATCGCCAATACCTACGGCTCTGGCAAACTCTTCCAGATCAAGTGGGTACATCTCCAATTCGCCCATATAACCCACTGGAACGCTGCGCAGGTCTTTCAGTTCAACTCCCAAAAGAGAGCCACTCATGACATAACGGTAACTTCCTTCATCGACGAGGAACTTGATGGCTGTCACCATCTCGTCACACTCTTGAACCTCGTCGAAGAAAATGAGGGTTTTGCCAGGAATCAACTTCTTGCTAGTGAAAGCCGAGATACGCATCAGTATTTCTTCTGCACTTTTAGGATGACTGAACAGTTCCACCGCATCGGGTTGTTCAATGAAATTGATTTCAACCACTTGTTCAAAGACCTCTTTTCCAATTTTACGAACGGCAAAAGTCTTGCCCACTTGTCTTGCTCCAGTGACCAATAGAACCCGTTTCTCGTTAGTAAAAAACTCTCTTAGAAAATGATATGCTTTCCTGTTTATCATAAAAACTTGTATTTCAGCGTGCAAAGATAATGATTTTTACATTATCCAAGACAAAAAGCATATATTTTTGACACTTTTCCAAGGAATTTTAGGCCTATTTCTGACACTTTTCCAAGATTATCCCTTCTTCAAAATTGACTAGTGCTACAATCAGTTTTCTAGGTTATAGTTGCACAGCAAATTGTAGATATTGGTGATGAGTTGCGGGGTCTGGTAGTCCTTTCCATCAAAGCCATAGACTATGGTGTAGCTGAAATTGTCGGCCAAGCATTCCTCAGGAGCAATCACATAATCGGTATTACGGCCCACTACGTCCCAAAAATCGGACGCCTCCTCGACGGGATAATAGGTGTCCAAGGCATCGATGGGTACAAGCACCGCCTGGTTATAGCTAAAGAAAGAGGCTTCGTCGCCCACCTCCGCATAGGCTTCGCCCCAGGTCTTGGTATAGAACACCGTCAGCTCGCAGTTGCGTTTCTCGCCGTTGATAGTGAACTCAGCATAGTTGTCGATATGCTCCACGTCGGGGTTGATTAGAATAGCATTCTGGATATCAGGCGCAAAGACAAAATCGCTACCCATTGTGGTGAAACCGATTAGGCTGTACATCTGGCTACGGAACTCGGGCGAGTTGCGGGTGAGGCAATGGAACAATTCGTGGGCAATGGCATAGTTGAAGTAAAGCCAATTGCTCTTCGTTGTAGCTTCATCATCGCCGTCATGAGGAATGCCATATCGCAAAATACGCTCGCCAATATAGATTTCTGTCTTGTGGGTATAGGCTCCTGCATTGCTTTCCTCCTGCATAGTGGTCCTGACAAAAACAATATCATCCTTGGGAAAGGGCAATGCGGCACCCATGTCGTTCAGTCTCGATTCGATGGATGCTACCGCTCTAGTAATGGCCGTTTTTCCTCCTCGTTGAAATCACGCACACAAGTCTGCACAAAGGATTTCAGCTCCTCGAGGGTGGCTCCCGTCCTCCTCATGCGCCAATCGATGTTGTTCTGGTTCAAGCTATTGTAATACTCATCGTTGGCGGCCAACAGCTGCTGTCCTTCTGCCAATGTGGCAAAATGATAATTGATTTTAGAGACTGGTTTTTCGGTGTTGTCCTTCTGGCACGAAAGCAACAAAAAGGGCAGACAAATCAAGGCGACCATCGTCGCTACTCTGTTAAGTTTTAAGTGTTCCATAGTTCATGTTTTAAAAGTGAAATAAGCTCTCCCACAGGATTTCTGTGTTTCATCGGGTGCAAAAATAGTAGTTTTCTCAAACCATGTCATCTCGGGCCAAAATTATAAAATGCTAATATACAGTGGTTTTTAAAAATAGTCTTTTTGAAAAGTGTAAAGTTTCTTTACAACGAGGAGGACTTTTCTTGTCCATGGTCTACCACACACGACACCGTCATGTCACCCGTCACGTTGACCATAGTGCGCAACATATCCAAAGGCCTGTCAATGCCCAAGATGAGTGCCAAGCCTTCAATCGGGATACCGACAGAATCAAGCACAATCATCAGCATGACGATGGAGCCACCAGGGATGCCCGGTGTGCCAATGGACGAGATGGTGGCCGTGGCCAAAATGAGCAACATCTGACCGAAAGTCAAATCCAAACCCAACACTTGCGCCAAAAACACTGCCGCCACCGCTTGATAACAACTGGTGCCGTCCATGTTGATGGTCACGCCCACTGGCAATACAAACGACGACACTTCTTCAGAGACACCCAAATGCTTTTGTGTGCGCTCCATTGTCAAAGGCAAGGTAGCTGCACTCGAGCTAGTTGTGAAGGCCAGCATCTGCACAGGTGCGGCCGCATTGAAGAACTGCTTCACGGTTCGTTTTCCGAAGACCCGCATAATGAAGGGATAAATGAAAACGATGATTACCGCCAAGGCCAACACTACCGTCAAGGCATACAAACCCAAGGCGGAAAAGATGCCCGCATCGCCAGCATAGTCCACAATCAAGGCGGCCATCAGGGCGAAGACACCGACGGGCGCAAAGGCCATGATGAAATCGATGATCTTCAGCAAAACGAGATTCAACTGCTGGAAGAAACGTACCACCGAGGGCACCTTCGACGGACCGACAACAATCAAAGCCACACCAAAGAGCAAAGCGAAGAAGATAATTTGCAACATCTTAGAGTTATCGCCCAAGGCCTGGAAGAGGTTCTCAGGCACCATGTCGACCACGAACTGCAATGGCGAATCATCCTTGACCTGCTGCATCTGCGCCTCGCGCTCCATAACAGTCTGCTGATAACGTTCCATGAACTCCGTCTGCCGGTCTTTCGGGAAGACCCGTCCCGGCTTGATGAGGCTGACCATGCCGAGACCTATGCTGACCGCGATAATCGTGGTGCAGACATAGATCAATATGGTTTTCAATCCGATGCGCGATAGATTACGAATATCCTTGAGGTTGACGACACCCATAATGAGCGACACCAACACCAGCGGCACGGCAATCAGCTTGAGCAGACGCATGAAGATGGTGCCAAAAGGCGCCACCCAATCGTGCACGAAGCCTTCCCAATGCAAGGCCATGGCCAAGAAGCCAAAGCCCAAACCGAGTCCCATACCAAGCAGAATCTTGGCATAAAGAGGTACGTGTTTTCTATGTGCTTTTCCCCTATTCAATCAAGTTGATTTTTTGTGTTGCGACGCCATCTTCGGTCACAATGCGGACGACATAGATGCCCTTGGAATAACCTTCAAGGTTCAGCTCCACTTGTTTCGAGTTGGCTTTTCTGTCTTCAAGCATCACGCCATTGACGCCCATTAATTGTACTTGTTGAATGGTTTTCGCCGCCTCAATACGAACGACATCCTTTGCTGGATTGGGATAGACATTGAGTTTCAAGGTGGCCATCTCGTTCACGTTCACATCGGTGGTGTCAGTCGGGACGACCTTCACATCATCGACAAACCAGTCGAAGGCCAAGAACTCACCAAATGTGTTATAGCCTCTGAAACCAATCTTGATGTTCTTTCCGATGTATTCGTCCAAGTTGATGGAAATCGGTTCATCATATGCGTTGATTTGTCCATAAGGCATGTCGGCGGCATCCCATTTGTCGTCCCAAGTGCCGTCGTAGGTGTCGTACACCCTGACCACAAAACGGTCGTAGCCGTCGGTGCCATACTGCACCCAAGTCCAAAATTGCAGCACCGTCGGACGGGTGATGGTCAACACAGGAGTAATTAAGGTCTGGTCTTGCGCCGAAGGGTTCTCGCTGCTGTCCCACTCCAACACAGCTTGCTTGTTGCCGCCATGAGGCGACACGATGAAATCTTCTTCGTAATAGTCCGTGTAATACACCGTGCCTTGGAAGCTCCAATCCCACCAAGTTGGGTTGCCGTCGGTGGTCCAGCCTTCGGGCAGGCCATACAAGCTGCATTCCTCGAAGGTCTCATAGAGTAAGGGGCGTTGGTAGTCCCAACGGATCGGAATTTCCTCCGACAAAGCACTGTTGCCCAAGACATCCACCAGTTGCACGGTTATTGTGCCGTGGGTGTGGTTGTCATAAGCAGGGATGGTAGCCGTGTAGTCATAGTTGCCTTTGCCTGAACGGCTGAACGTAAGGTCGTGGCTCACACCCCAAATGGTATAGGTGGCAGCCAAGGTGGCAGGCATGTCTGACGCATCGTGGACACGCAAGGTGAGGTTCATCTCGGTATCGGCGTAGGTCTGATTACCTGCGACAGAAACCACGGTGGGCGGGTTGTTGTCAACAGACGAGTTGTCGATGGAAATGTCATCCAGATACAAGTTCCAACCATAGTCGCTGACGCCCTCGAAGATGATGAAGCCATAGTCATCGGGGCAGTCGAAGGTGAAAGCATATTCATACCAGTCGTCCACATCGGAGACAACAGGTTCCATATAAGTGCAGCGGTGGATGGTGCCCAACAGCTGTCCGCCAGCTGATTGCGGTATCGAGTTATAATACACATTGATACGGTCAGCTTTGTTGATATTCGGGTTGCTGTTGCGATACATCCAGAAACGTACAATGTTATCATGAGCATTCAATTCCATCTTGGGTGAGATCAACTCAGCGGAACCGCCCGCAGGGTTTGTATAGGTATAGAAACGTGCCATATACTGGCTACCCTCATGTGGTGTCGCGCTCGGCGTAGAGCCTTCCGTGATACGGTCGAAGGCATAGTTGCCATTAGTGATGATGTTCTGCCAACCCTCAGGAACGAAAGCGTTCTCGAAACCTTCCTCCAGCGGGAAGTCAGCAAAAGGTGCCAAAGCCGTGATAGAGAAATCGGCGCTTTGTGTTGGAGCGGAGTGACTTGAAACGACATCAAAAGTGGCGTGGACAACTTCATTGTTGTTCAAGTTCATCGGAAGTGTGGTCTTGGCCACCAATTCCACCGAACTGTTGTACGGCAAATTGACCTGAGTCACTTGAGTGCCATTCTGGTAAAATTCAACAGGCAGGTTGCCTGTGCTGTTGAACTGATAGGCATCCGACTGTTCACCGGTGTTATTGAGGCGGAAGCGCAGATAAGCCGGCTCGCCAAAATAGACAGCGGTATCAGCAGTGAGTTGCTCCACGTTGAAGTTATATTGTGCCGTCTGCTCGATGATGATGTCATCAATCGACAAATACCAAGGTCCGTTGTCGGCCACGCTGTGGAAGCCCACATAGAACGAGCCAGAACTTGTGGCTTGGAACACGCCCGAGGTCTGCTCATATTCTTCGTTGTCGACCACCATCATCGGCACCGCAGTGACGGTCATCGCCGAGGCATTGGCACTTGCACCAGCTTTCACTTCCAAGTTGAAGTGATCAACATGCCAGGTAGCATACCAAAACGAAACGCGATAATAATTTCCAGCAGTCACGTTGATTTCCTTATAAATCCACACGTCAGTGTTATAGGTGGCATACATGTACCAGTCGCCAGTATGCGGTTTTCTTCCACGGGCCTCATTATCGTCAGGGATGGTGATACCGGCTTTCCAGCCGCCGTCGCCAATCCAACCCACTGGACTCTGGCCTACCGTGTTACCATTTTCAAAAGTCTCGTTGACAAGCACTTGGGCGAAGGCACTTCCCATAAGAAGCCACATCGCAATAAAAGCGTACAGTTTTTTCATATTTGGATTTCTTTTGTTTTCTCGTGCAAAGTTAGTGATTATTTTCTTGCCACCACCAAGAAATGCGGACTCATGCCCATCATTTCCGACTCGGTTTCCGTTATCCTGACAATTTCCAAAAGTCGCTCACGGCTGGCCTCGTCCTCCCATTTCTCCGTGAGGTGCGGCGTAAACCAAATGCAGCCTTCCACAGCAATGGCTTTCTCCACCGAGAAACCTGTCTCTGCAATTTCTGCTTTCATCTCATCGGAGGTGGTGAAATATGATTCCGCAATAAACTTCGGGTATTCCTTCGGACGGATATGGTTGCCCGTGGTCATCTCGCCCTTGATCATATTGAAAAACACGGGGTCGTCGAGAAATTCCACGAGGTTCTGGTTCTTCTTCTCGCCATACACCGACAAAGCCCAAGTCATGGAGCTGAACTTGGAGATGCCTGCCGCCACCAAGAGGCCGTCTTTCTTCAGCATACGGAATGCCTCACGGAGCGACTGCAAGCGCTCTCCCCTATCCCGCAGATGGTATTGCGGTCCCATCAGTAACACCACATCCGCGCTCTCGTTGGGACGGTTGATTTGCAAGGCATTGCCTGTCTCTGCAATGAAATGACAGTCTTGCATCATGTTCGCCTTGGCATATTCCACGGCATTCTCAGCTAACTCGATAAGATGCACCTCGTTGCCCTTTTTTGCCAACCAAGCCGCATACATCCCGATGCCGCCGCCGATGTCGTAAATCACTTTGCCACTCTCAATGTAGCGCGACAGGATTTCCTTGGTCCGATGGAATTCCACGATGCCCAGGCCGCGCTCCAGCCGACCTATCTCGGCACCATTATTATAGAAGTCGTAGATTTCGGTCATGTTCATAGTTATGATATGTAATAAACCGCTTAGTAATAACTTGCTTAGTAATAAACTACTTACAAAAACATCGCAAAAGTATAACAATTCTGTTTTCTGTACGACATTACTATTAGTTTTATGTGGCATTTCCATCTCTTTGCCAAAATGTCAGTTTTCCCAATGGCACACAATTTGACAAAGGACGCACGTCATTTAGATTGCTTCGTCGTTCCTCCTCGCAAAGACGCGAAGCGGCTGCAATTTTAAATCTTAAATTTTGAATTTTAAATACTTAACTATATGCAAACAGGTAACATTGGAGTAAAGACAGAAAACATTTTCCCTGTCATCAAAAAGTTCTTGTATTCTGACCAGGAGATTTTCCTGCGCGAAATCATCAGCAATGCAGTTGACGCTACCCAAAAGCTGAAG
>DAIOUZ010000114.1:0-11202 GCA_036759285.1 Candidatus Limiplasma sp.
TTATTCTCATCCACATCCCACTCCAAACTGGTTTGGCCCCAATGAAGCGGATAGTCGGGGATGGTGCAGAAGGCAAACTTGTCTATATATACGTTTCTGCCAATATTATTGGGGTCTATTATGTAGTCACAATATGTGAACATCCATCCATAGAAAAACGCATCTCCAATTTGTTTACGAAACCCTATGCTTTTTTGGAAATATTCGCCTGTGAAGACATAATGATAATAAAATGCCTCGCTTTGCATCCATTCCAATGTATCAGAATTGAGAATGGTATTTGCATTTGATGGACACATTTCCCAACCTGGCATCGTGTATATATCGAGGAGGAGTGCTCCATGTTGGACATATCCGGAAATCCACATATCAAATGAGCTATCATTATCAATGTCTATTTTCAGGGAATCTATCCCAATGATAAACTGGCATGTGTCGGGTACGAAATCCTTATAATAGATTTCGCCTTCTTGGGCGCGAAGGCTTGCTGTGGCCATAACGGCCAACAATAGGGTAAACAATATCTTTTTCATCTCGTGTAGTTTTAAGTAACTATTCAAAATTAAACTGCATATAATAGATTCCCCTAGCGGGGAATGGAGTTAAGTCATAGTTATTAAGCGGCGGCATAAACAAGTTGACTATTCGTAAGCTCTACAAGCCGCCGCATGTAAAAAAACGAACGAACTCCATTCCCTGCAAGGGGAATCTCAACAAGTTGATTATGTAAACTAAATCTGTTCATCTACTTAATAGATTTGGGCGTAATGGCGGTTGTAGGCTGTGGCGGTTGAGACGCAAAATTTTGCATCTATACAAGTGTCAAAATACGGCAGGAGACAGGCCAAAGCGCTGTCGGGCTGATGCCATAGGAGGCTGTCGATGGCCAGTAGTTCGGCAGTCGGCCCTTCGACGCTTCGACCGTGCTCAGCGACCGCAGGCTCAGGGACCTTGGTTTTTTGTGTGCAGGCGACGAGGGCGAGCAAGAACAATCCTATGACGAAAAGCCTTGATTTCATGGCTGCAAAGTTAGGAAATCTTTTGCAGTTTTCCATAAAATGTGTACTTTTGTCCCATCAACTTAAAAAACTACTCCATGAAAAAATCACCTCTACTTCTTGCTTTGATGGTCTTATCCTTAGGCCTAATGGCCCAGACCGAAGCTACCGACAACTTCAACAGCTACGTTGAAGGCGCACCGCTTAACGGCCAAGGCGGCTGGGTGGCGCGTGCCCACAGTGCCGGCGGCGGCCAACTGAAGACCGAATACCTCGGCGGCGGCGGTCAGACCACACCCGACGAGACCATGGGCGCCTTCTTCGACAATGCCAACACCAACTACGGTGAGGTGGCCACCCATAAATCGACCGACCAGTTTCCCTTCGACTTCTCCACAGGCGGTGTCATCGAAGTGGAGATTGACATGTTCCGCAACTGGTGGGGCACCTGCTTCGGTATCGGCTACGATGCTGACGGCGATGGTGTGGTACTACCCCCGATGAGCTATGAAGCCACCTGCCCCAACCCTAACCTACCTGTTCAGGACGGTGGCATCTACTTTATCACTACGGGCCAAGACCCGAGGCCAAGTTTCGTCAACGGCATCGTGCTGCCCGACAACACCATGCCCGTCGACTACGACTATGACAATCCCTACGGCACCTGGACACGCTGGAAAATCATGATTGACTTGGAAGCCAACGGTGGTCAAGGCTCTGTCACCCTCTTCGCCGACCATGGCTGCACGGGTGAGTTTGAGCCCGTTCCTGAAATCCAAGGCATCAACGCTGGCCTCACCCCTGGCAGTGGTGACCGCTTCGACCCCGCCGCATGGGATGGCATGTTTTTCCTCAGCAGCTCGCACGGCGGCTTCGACAACGTCGTAGTGCGCCACATCCCTGCCGGACTGGCTTCGCAATTCATCGAGTTTGACGCCATCCCTGACAAACTCGTCTTCGACGCACCCTTTGAGCTCCATGCCACTGCCACCTCGGGACTTCCCGTCGACTTCGAGATTGTGGAAGGTCCCGCCACATTGGAGGGCAACACCGTCACGCTGACGGGTGAAGTAGGCACAGTTAAAGTACGCGCCACACAAGAAGGCGACGGCACCCAATGGCAAGCCGCCCCTGCTGTCAACCGCACCTTTGAGGTGGTCGACCCCGACAACTTCACGCCTGAGATCACCATTCGCAGACCTTACGAAGGCCTCAACGTCTATATGACCGAGTTGAAACCCATGATGCTGGTGCTGAGTGCCCAGATTGAGCATGGCAACGTCATCAAGTTTGAAGATGTGCATTGCAGTGTGGATGGACAGACCATAACGTTGCAGACCGCTTATCCTGACAACCCCGACAACGACTATTGGTACGGCCTGTGGGAGCCCACTGCCTTCGGTGACTTCGACCTAACGGCCAGCATCACCCAAAGTGGCGGCAAGACTACCTCGGTCAGCAACCGCTTCACGGTGACCAACGACTTCAACAACGTGGATGCCGTGGCCATGAACGGCGACCTTGTCGTCACCGCTTCAAGCCAGACCGCCCACGGTGAATATGCGTTGCCTTCGCATGTGGGTGCCTTTGCCACGATTAATGCCCATTACGACCACCAATGTGTCAATAACGACTGCGACCCTTACGACCGCATCGGCTATGTGCGCGTGAAAAACCACCGTGGCGAATGGGTGGAGTTGTTCCGCTATTGTTCGCCTTTCGGCGTGGAATGTGACGACAACGTTGATGTGACCGACTACACCTCCATCCTGCAAGGCTTGGTCGAGTTTGAGGTCTATTACCAGACTTGGGACGGTAGCGGTTATTGCCCTATCCTCACCTTCAACATGCAGAAAGGCACACCCGACTACCTTTATAGTGACGTTCAACCCATTTGGTTCGGGCCATACGATTTCGGCGACTATGCCAACCTCCAACCCGTACCCGAGGTGGATTTTGAGTTTGCCGAAAGCACCGAGGAAGCCCACCTGAAGGTCATCACCAGCGGCTGTCAGCCCCAAAACGGCACTTGGTCATACGACCGCAGTGGATGGTGCCCTGGCAGCATCGGCCTTGTGTGGGACTATGACATGAACGAATACCTGCCTGATGGCGGTGCCCATCTTTTCTATCAGTTTGACCCGACCTATATCGACTATTGTCACCCCAACTACCCCGACTGTCACGACGGACAGAACTCCTGCCCCCACTGCTCTGACCCCGACAACCCGATTCTACGTGTCAGTGGCATGGTGGTGAGCCGTTCCAACAGCGAGGGTACTTTAGTCAGTGTCAAGGAGCACGTCGAATTTGAGAAAGACCCGTTCACGGTCACGATCTCGCCTAATCCTGTAAGGCATCAGATGACCATTTCCACCGACTATGACTTGGGCAAGCTCTGCGTCCACATCGTCAACGCGCAAGGCGTGGAAGTGCGTGGCTTTGTCATGGATAAGCAAACGACCATCGACGTCAGCGACCTGCCAGCTGGATTGTATTTTGTCAGTGTCATCGGTGGCAAGGTGGTGACACAAAAAGTTATTGTAGAATGATATTATGTTACCTTTGTAGAGACGGTGTGCACACCGTCTCTACACAAACCAAAATCAATATGAAAAAACATCTATTTTTCGCCCTTATCTTATTCATGGCATTGCCCAGCATGGCCCAAGTGGCCAAAGTGAGACCCCATCACGGAGGCGGCAACCATCACGGAAATTCCACCTTGACCATTGCCTCCCCTCGTAACCTAAACTGCCGTTTTTGGCTCTTTGTCGATGACGTGCCGCAAAACGAAGAACCCGTCCGTTCCATCTGCATCAACAAACTTGGGGAGGACAGTTATTACATCCGTGTAGAAATCGACAATCCACTGCAGAACTGTGTGGGGCAATTGGTTGACCTAAAGCAATCCCAGACCCTCTCCATCGTTCAATCCAACAAGCTGTTTGGATTGGAGCCTTCGCAAATTCCTATCCGTCCCGAACTGACCATGGATTTGATCACCGAGCAGCCTTCTATCGACGGTACTGACCAACCGCCCATGCCTCCTGTGCCTCCCGTGCCGTCTCCGCCATTCGGAATGAATCCGCAAGACTATGACGAGGCCTATCAGGTGATTTCCAACGAGTCGTTCGACAGTTCGAAACTGACCGTGGCCAAGCAAGTGATTTCGACAAACCCTATGACGGCCAGCCAAATCCTCGGCATCTGCCAGTTGTTCTCTTTCGAGAGCAACAAGCTGGAGTTTGCCAAATTCGCCTACGCCTATTGTGTCGACCAAAACAAATACTACTTGCTCAACGAGGCCTTCTCATACGAATCCTCTAAACGAGAGTTGAACAATTTCCTCAATGGATTATAAAACGAAGAAAGGCCGCATCGCTGCGGCCTTTCTTGATAATGTCTGTCAGATTTGAAATCACTTGTTCAATCTGTAACGGATGCCTAAAGCAACGCCCCAGCCGAAGCCATTATAGGCGCAGTTTTCTCTTTTGATGAAATCCCAAGATGGACGAGCATCCAAAGTGAACTGCAGCGGAAATGCCTCAGGATTCCATTCAACACCGCCTTCCAAAACGGCAGCGATACCAAAGCCATGGTTGATGCAGTAGCCAAGGTTGACACCAGGACCCACAAACCAACCAAATTCGCCTGCGATGGGACCCATCCACTGGTAGATACCGGTAAGGCTGGCGAAGTCACTGTTTTTCCAACCTAAGTCCAGCTCAACACGGTTGTTGCCCACTGGCGTTTGATAAGAAATCTCACCACCGTAGCCGGTACCACCACCAAGACGGACACCGATGTTCTGTGCACTTGCAGCAAAGGCGAAGCCCATGACTGCGACTAAAACTAACAATACTTTCTTCATAATTGTAAGGTTTTAATGATTAATTAGGTTTATTGTTTCTATTGATTGATTATGCGGCAAAAATATAAAAAACGACAATACCGCATTACATTTACAAGGTTTTCATTCCTCATACACCACATGGAGCAACACATCTCCGACCATGCCTAGAGTCGTCTTGTCGATGTTTTCAATATTGTCGTTCAAGGTGTGCCACACCTCGGGGAAGCATTCGTTGCTACTCTCAGGCTGCAAGTCGATGATGTCGATGGTAGGAATGCCCGCGATTTGGTTCATGGGTAAGTGATCGTCGCTAATGACAGTGCCCAACTCGTTGGAGAAATAAGGCCGGTAGCCCAAATCAGCAGCCTTGCGCCACACTTTGTTGCTCACCCAAGCCGCATAGCCTTGCGAGAAATATTCCTTTTGGAAATTGGGGTTGCTGCCGCCCACCATATCCAACAGGATACCGTAAGAGGCCTTATAGCCATACACATGCGGATGTTTCGACCAATGCTGTGAGCCCAATGCCCAGTGGTTGACCGACTCGTCATAATACACCTCAGCCTCATCCTGATGCGGGCCGTAGTCCTCAAGGTCGAACAAAACGATGTCGATGCCAAGTGATTCGGGCAAAGGCTGTGTTTTGAACAGTCGAGCGCATTCCAAGAGCACGCCTACACCACTCGCGCCGTCGTTGGCACCATCGATAGGTTTACGGGTGTTGGCCGCATCGGGGTCATGGTCGGCATAAGGGCGTGAGTCCCAATGGGCGCAGAGCACGATACGTTTCTTGGCATTGGGGTTGAATACTCCAACGATGTTTTGTCCGTCAATGCCTTTGTCGTTGAACAAACGCGTCCTAAAATCCTGCACGATGACCGTGTCGGCATATTCGCCAAGCTTGGCAGCAAGCCATTCGGCACAGTCGGCATGAGCCTGAGTCTCTGGCACACGCGGCCCGAAGTTGGTCTGCTTGGCCACAAACTGATAAGCCGAGTCGGCATTGAAACTAGGAACGACAACTGTTTTCTTGGACTTGTCCTTAGTAGTCGGTGTTCCTTTGGGCTGCTTGTCGCCGCACGAAGCCAACAACAAGACAGCTGCTATGATGATTAGGGTTTTCTTCATTCTACTTTTGTTATAGGCTGCAAAAGTACAATTTTTCTGTTTCTCCTGCCACAAACGGCTAAGAACGTTCATTACATATCCAACTCCGTCCATTTCAAATCCGGTTCGTATGGCTCTCCTAACGATTGGACCATCTTTTCACCCTTATTCTTGGAGATTTCCTTCCCGTCGAGGGTGTAGGTGCTGACAACGTAGTCCTCTGCCTCCTCATTCCATTCCCACAGTTCGGAGAGATATGTCTTGGGATAACTTTCGTTCAAAACAACATATACGCTCGACATGCATAAGGCGCCACAAGAGCCTGAGTGACATACCGCATCCTTGTAGAACGACAGGAAATGGCTATCGTTTTGCCCAGCTAACAGCGTAGTGGTCAAGGCAATGGAATAGACCCCACAGTAGGACCCATCATCCGATTGCAGTAGCAGCTCCGGCTTGCCATCATGATCGATGTCCATCATGGCATAATGGGTGAAAGGATTATCGTTTGCAACGAAATAATCTCTATTGAACTGTGCCTGGCAGTTGTCCAGCTGTTCCATAGTCACTTGGGCAGTGGTCGGCTTCATCCCATCCCAGCCGTAAGTGTGTTGGATGGTGATGCTCCCAAAATATTCATTTATGATTAGGACTTTATCATTTTGGGGTAGAATGACCCTATAACGATACCCAGGAAACGAAGGTTCGAAGAGGTTCGCAAGGCTCTTTTCGGGTGTAAGGATATTCGTTTGCGGGTCGTAATCATAGAAGCAGAGCACCACCAATTCTGACGGCGTCATCCGGTAGAAGGTGATGGCCATCAGCTTGTGCCCGTTTTTCCGATTCCACACACAAGCTTCCAAACCCTCGTCTGATTCCGCTTCAGGGTCGTCCTCCGAATAGGTCACATAACCGTTCTTCAGGTCGACCACTTTGTCATTGTTGAAATATTCAATATCCGACACAGCGAACTTAATCAGCTCGCTGCCCGAATAGGTAGGCCATACTTGATGAAAAGCACTTACCAATTCCAGGATATTTGCCGGCGCAGCATCTTCCACCACGATGCTCTTCGATTGCCAATGGTCACGAATCTGGTCGAGGGTCACGTTTTCCTGCGCCGAAAGCACGAATGTGCATCCCATTACGACAAGGAACAGAAATAACTTTTTCATCGTTCATTCAGTTTAGTGATTTGCAAAAATAGTAATTATTCTTCTTTGACGAGATGCACGTCGCATTGCGGGAAGGGGATGGCAATACCATTCTCATTCAGCGTATTGTAAATCAACTCCTTGGCTCGGTCGATGTAGCCGACGCGTTCGGCCACCAACACCTGCTGCTTCACAGCAACGGTGACCGCGCTGTCGTCCATCTCCTCCAAGGTGATGCTGATGCCGCGTTTTGAATCCACGATGTCGCGCCCAAAGGCATCCTTATCTTGCAGCGTCTTCAAAGCCTCACCCAACAACTCACGGACACGCTGGATGTCGGTGCCGTAAGCCACACCAACAGTAATCTTGACGAACTCATAACCATGGTTGCGCGTGAGGTTGCTGAAGTTCTTGGCGAACAAGGTGGCATTGAGGAACGACATCTCGGCACCGTCAACGGTCTCGATCTCAGTGCTTTGATAACCTATGTGCGTCACTTTGCCGCGGATGCCGTCACAAACAATCCAGTCGCCGACACGCAGGCGGCCCGACATGAGTTGAATGCCATAGATAAAGTTGTTGAGGGTGTCCTTGAGGGCAAAACCGATACCGGCAGAGAGACCGCCAGCCACAAGGCTCAAGGAACTGGTGGGAATGTGCAGCGTCAACACGATGACAACAATGTAGATAAACCAAACCAAGACGCTGATGATGCTGTTGCCCAGCGACAGGTTGATCTCGTTGTTGCGGATGGTCTTGCGGTGGTGCTTCTTCATGAAGAGTGCGTAACGGCACTGCTGCCAGATGGCATGTAAGGCACGGTTAATGTAGCGGAACACGAAGAACAGACTGATAATAAGCAAGATGCCATGGAACGACAACCTGAATGTGTCGGCACCGCTATCGTTGACAAGTTGTACGAAGTTTTTGTAATAGATATTGTTGTACAAATCCTCGAAGTCGAACACGTCAAGGGCCAGATGGAGGCAGAACGGGACGGACAGCAACCCCATCACGGGCAGCACCACCTCCTTGACCAAGTCGTAGAACCAAGTAGCACCAAACATCAGTGTCTCCTTGCCAGGACCCGTGACGAAGTTGATGCGCGAGCGGTAGTCGTTGAGGCGAGGGGCCATCCGCTTTTTGCGATATTGGACAATCAAGTACAGTATAGTGTAAATGGTATGGATAGCGGCCAGTTGGAAGTACCACCAAATCAAGATGAGCAGTGAGGCAAAGATATAGCCCGCAATGGCCACGACCAAGGCTACGCCTGTCACTAACAGTGAGGTCCAGCCCAAGAAACGGTCGCTACGGTCCACCTTCTTCGCGTTGTGCATGCAAGCGATAAGTTGCCAGACGAAGAAGGCAACCAGCACGGGCGGGAAGACGACGTTCATCAGCGCGTTGGGCATGAAGACGACGCGGAAGCCGATGACAGCCAAAGCCATGCAGAAGGTGGGCAGATACAGCCTAAAGCCGTATTTCAGTTGCTTGGGCTTCAGACGGAAGAACAAGGCTAAGAGGATGGCGGCCAACAGCCAAAGGAAGGTGTTGGTGAGTCGTGCGGCGATGTGCAGCAGACCGTCGCCACCGATAGTGGAATTGATAATGATGGTGATGACAATGGCGACCAATAGGGAGATGAACCTGCGCTGGTCTTTTTCGACGTACTCCTTCAAAGGCTTGAAGTAACGGAAGGCAGGAATAAGCAAGAACGAAACAATGAGCCAAATCACCATCAGCTCGATGACAAACAGGACGATGATGAAGACTTGAAGCGAGTATTCCCAACCAGTGTCGGTCGACTGTTCAAGCTGTCCCTTTTTGAACAAGGATTGTAAGGAACTATGGTCGTATTTCTCTCCTGCATCGCTAATGGCCTGCTGCCAATAACGTCCCGGATGCTGTAGGATGGTGTACCATGGGGTCTGTCCCTCAACGAAGATGCGGTTTTGCAACACTTGGTAGTAGTCGTGTGCGTAGTCGTAGGTCTCCTTCAGACGCAAGAAAGTCTCATAGTAATGGATACTGTCGGCCACCACGACCGCTTTAGTCTCAGCGTACATCTTAATCAGCTCGCCAGCGTAGAAGATACATTGTTCACGGTCATTCTCGCCCTGCTCATCGAGCACGAAAGGCACGGCGGAGATAGAGTCGGCCATGGCCTTGATTTCCTGGTCGAGTTCAAGATGCGTCCTGCTAAAAAAGAGCGGGTTGAGTGAGTCGTAATGGATAAGCAGGCTGTCGGGCACACCGATGATGGTGTCAAGTTCGGGAGGCAGACGGCGCAACGACTCGATGAGACGAGCATAACGCTCGATTTCGACATTGAGGTTACTGACGATGTGGTCGAAAGGTCCACGGTCCTGGTTGAACTCATTGTATTTTTGGGTGACCTTCTGCAAGGCATAACTCACGTCGAAGGTATAGCCTTGTTTCTGTGAATACAGCATCAGCGACAGCTCGTCGCATTGCTTCATCACGTCAATCATCTTCTGATGTTGTTTCTCATAGTCCTCTGTGAGGCGTTCACGGTTCTTGTCGATTTGCTGGTAATCGGCATTCAACTCGTTGCGCAGCACATGGAGGGTTCGGTTGAGGTTCTTACCGTAAGAAATGGCGAAGAGCGACACCGCTATGGCCAGGAAGGCTCCAAGGAAAACTAGACGTTTCCGTTTGAGAGGGGTTTTCATTGGGCAATTTCTTTAATAAAACTCATGAACAGGGGGTGCGGATGAAGCACAGTGCTGGAATACTCGGGATGAAACTGGGTACCGATGAACCAACGGTGGCTGGGGATTTCGACTATCTCGACCAAGTCGCTCTCGGGGTTCACGCCGACGCATTTCATGCCGTTCTTCTCGTATTCGTCTTTGTATTGGTTGTTGAACTCGTATCTGTGACGGTGACGCTCGCTGATTGAGGTTGTGCCGTAGATTTCGGCCACACGGCTGCCTTTACGAAGCTCGCAGTTGTAGGCACCCAGACGCATGGTGCCGCCCATGTTGACGATGGTTTTCTGTTCCTCCATCATGTCGATGACATTATGCGGGGTTTCGGTGTCCATTTCGCTCGAGTTGGCATCTTTGTAGCCCAACACGTTGCGGGCGAACTCAATGACCATCATCTGCATGCCGAGGCACACACCAAAAGCGGGGAGATTGTTGACACGTGCATACTCTACAGCGATGACCTTCCCTTCAATGCCACGTTGACCGAAGCCAGGACAGACCAAGATGCCTGCCACGTTGGAAAGCTGTTCCGCGACATTCTCCTTGGTGATGTTCTCGCTGTTGATGAAGTCGATCTTTACCTTCACATGGTTGTAGATACCTGCCAAAATCAGGCTCTCGCGGATGCTCTTGTAGGCATCTTGGAGGTCGTATTTACCCACCAGACCCACGTGTACCTCTTTGGTGGCAGTACGTTGAAGCTCGAGGAAACGGTTCCAGTTTTCCATCTTGGGGGTCTCGTCCACTGGCAAGCCGAACTTACGCAATAGAGCGGCGTCGAGTCCTTGACGTTGCATGTTGACGGGCACCTCGTAGATGCTCGACAGGTCTTCGCTCTGCACCACACAGTCAGGGTCTACGTTGCAGAAGGAGGCCACCTTATGTCGGATGCTATCGGAGAGATGTTTCTCTGTACGCAGCACAAGCACATCAGGCTGGATTCCTGCGCTTTGCAACTCTTTCACCGAGTGTTGTGTGGGTTTGGTCTTCAACTCGTCGGCGGCCTTGAGGTAAGGAATATAGGTGAGATGCACACTGAGGGCACGATTGCCGAGTTCCCATTTCAGCTGACGGATGGCTTCGAGGAACGGTGCCGCCTCGATGTCACCGATGGTGCCGCCAATCTCCTGGATGACGAAGTCGACATCGTTGTTTTGCATGATGCGGTGTTTGATCTCATCGGTGATGTGAGGCACCACTTGGATGGTCTTGCCCAGAAAGTCACCATGGCGTTCTTTGTCGATGACGGTCTTATAGATTTTGCCCGTGGTCACCGAGTTGGCTTGTGTGGTGCGGATGCCCGTGAAGCGCTCGTAGTGGCCGAGGTCGAGGTCGGTCTCCGTGCCGTCCAC
>DAIOUZ010000115.1:0-11083 GCA_036759285.1 Candidatus Limiplasma sp.
GGGTGGCGTGATTCCCGCTCAGGACTACCAGTTCCTCTATGACGCTGGTGCTGTGGCCATCTTCGGTCCTGGCACGCCCGTCAGCGAATCGGCCATCAAGATGCTCGAGTTGCTGATTGCAGCGAGGAAACAATAATCGATTGTAAATTATGATTGTAGAGACGTAGCGTGCTACGTCTCTACAGCGTAAAACGAAAAATCCCGTCATTCGTGGCGGGATTTTTCATCATCACATGATATTCACGTTGCTATTCCTCTTCGCGTAAATCAACGATCACAGTCACCGGTCGGCTCTGCGAACACACCACACCTGCACCATTCTGCACATTCGAATACACTTGAATCGGCTCGGTGAACAAGCTCAACAAGTCGTCGGCGTAATCATAATTTGAGTAGGATTTTGCAAACTGATACAGGGAATTGTCCACCTTTGTCACCTCCATCACGTAAGAATGATTATAATAGGCGTATGTGTGCAGGCTGACTGAGTATCGCTTCCCGTCGAAATACGAGTCGTTGAACATGTTGTAACCCCATCGCTTTCCTTGATATTCGCTCCCTCCAAACATGTCGTCTATGTGCACGATATTCATAAAGTCGGCGAACACAGGGTCGCTTGACTCGAAGCCGACATCAAAGCCATCCTTGAGGTTGAGATTGTAATAATCCTCGCCGAAGGAGTCGTCAAGCGTAAGAGCGAAATACACTATGTCGCTATCGACTACCCGAGTGGTGTCGAAACTGACGACATTGGGCGCGTAAGGGATGGTAGTCTCAGCCACCGCCACATCGTCAAACTCGCTTGAACTCACCTCAAAGCGAAGTGCATCGCCTTCGCAAAGGATATACTCGCCCTCGCAATAGTTAAAGGCATAACGCGGACGCTCTGCTTCTTGTTCGCCTAATGTGTCATTCCATATCCAATAGGTCTCCATAAGCATGGAATCGCGCACTTGAAGGGCTTCCTTGAATACACCATTCACATAAAGGTCCACATGCACATCCTTCACACGGAAATCCGTTTCAGAATTAATATAAAATGAGCTTCTCTCCACACAGAGTCGTGCAGGCTCGCCCACATGTTGGATGCCATTCACCACCAATAAAGGCTCAGGCGCAATGTCGTCATACAATATTTCTTTCTCGCAGGCTGTCAGTCCCGCCATTATGATAAGGACGAATAATAATCTAAAGTATCTCATGGTTTTCTAACTTTTTAACTCTTAACTCTTTATTACCATTTGTATTGCCAACTCAAAGTGGGAATAATCGGGAAAATGCAAATCTGACGCAGGGTCTTCATATATTTGGTTTCTCCAGTTAAAGGATTAAGTACTTCATAATCCCGTGGATACACGATAAACGGATTGTTGTGGCACAAGGTATTGTAAATGTTGATGCTGAAGATACGTTCACAATGTTTCTTCTGCTTGTGGAAATTGGCCACCAAATCGAGTCGCTGATAACTGTTGAAACGGTAGTTGTTGCGGCTCTCGATATGCTGAACCACGGATGGGTTGTAATGATCGTAATAATTATAAAGCCCCAGCGCATGATACCCTTGCAAGGGAAGCGTGGCGCAGTTGCCCGAGCTGTAAATCCAAGTGGCACCCACGTCGATGCGTTTGTTGAATTCATACATCAACACGA
Source organism: Candidatus Limiplasma sp. (assembly GCA_036759285.1). Classification (GTDB taxonomy): domain Bacteria; phylum Bacteroidota; class Bacteroidia; order Bacteroidales; family F082; genus Limimorpha. Next base: position 1,651 of record DAIOUZ010000115.1, read on the forward strand.
TGTTCAGGTCGTGGCGACGGTCGTACTTGGCGGGAAACACGCGTCCGAAGTTCAATTCTTGTCCGGGACGGTCGAAGAGTCGGTTGGCGTGCGACCAGGTGTAACCCACCCAGCCAGTGAATTTTCCCACCTGTTTCTGGGCAAACAGTTCGATACCATACGACCAGCCGTCGCCCATCACCACCTTGTCTTGCCAGTCGGTCTGGTCAAGCGAAAAGAACGAGGCTCCGTCCCTGTATTCCATGACATTGTGCATCTTTTTGTAGTAGCCCTCCACCGAAAACTCAAAGCCTTTCCAGTCGTAGAAGGCGCCCACCGCCACCTGATGGGCGTTCATGGGAACGATGCTGCCCGTCACCGGCACCCAAAGGTCGGTGGGCAGGCTAATGGCGTTGCTCGAGAGCAAGTGGATGTATTGGCTCATGTAGGCATAACCTGCTTTCAAAGAGAAGTTTTCTGTCACCAATGCTCTCATGCTCAAACGAGGCTGAAGGCTGTGGTAAGTCTTGTTGTCCACAGTGAAAGTGGAATAATGCAGCCCTGCATTCAGCTTGAAGAAATTGCTGATGTCCCAGTTGTCCTCCACGTATAAGTCTGTCTCCAAAGCCCTGATGCGAGCATCGTTCGAAATACTATCGAAGGCGTATTCCGTCTGTTCGTTTTCGGTCTCCTTCAAGTGGATGGCCGTAGTGGTCGGACTATAGGTATGGTGTGTAAGGTTGGCTCCAAACTTCACGTCGTGGTTTTCAAAAGGCTTGTAGTCGAAGTCAGCTTTGGCGCTTATATCGTAAATGCCCGAATGTACGCCTAAATCCATGCTTTCCGAATAGCTTGATAGGGGGTGGTTCGACTCGGTCAAATAGCCAGCACCCATATAATGGCGATATTGGGTATAAGCCCCTGTGACGTTCATGAAGAGGTTGGGTTGAATCACATGGTTCCAACGCAAGGCGGCGATGCGGTTGCCCCATTTCCAGTCGAGGTTCAGTTTCTCCAAGTTGCTTCCCTCGCCGTAATAACTGGTATAGTTATCCTTGTATTTAACTCGGGCATACACCTTGTCGTCGCCCGAATAGATGCTGAGGAAGAGGCGGTCTTTGTCGGAAAACTTATGGTTTACCTTCAGGTTAAGGTCGTAGAAATAGTAACCCGCCCAAGCGGAACTTTTCCCTTCGTCTGCCTCCTGCTTCACTAAAATGTCAGCCAGCGGTGCAGTGATCAGGTCGTAATAGGTACGTCTAAACGAGAGGTTAAACGAAGTCTTCCCTTTAACGATAGGCCCTTCCACGTTCACCTTTGATGCAATCAAGCCCAAGCTAAGGTTGGTATGGTACTCGTACATGTCACCGTCTTTCATGTGCACATCTACAACCGAAGACAGACGGCCACCAAAACGCGCCGGGAAGTTACCTTTATATAAGGTGACGTTTTTGATGGCATCCGAGTTGAAAGCCGAGAAGAAGCCCGCCGCATGGTTTACGTTGTAGAGCGGCACGCCGTCAAGCAGTATCAAGTTTTCATCGGGACCGCCGCCACGCACATACATGCCTGCCGAGCCTTCTGTGCCGCTCTGCACACCTGGCAGTAGCTGCAAGGCCTTTATCACATCGGTTTCGCCAAACAGCGCAGGCACCTTCTTCAGCTGCGTCACTGGCAACTCGATGGTGCTCATCTGGGTGCCTTTCACGTTGCTTTCCATCGCTCTTGCCGTTACTGTCACCTCGTTCAGCTGGTTTGACTGCTTCAAAGCGATGTTGATCACCGTGTCGTTTTTCAAATTGAAAACCGCCTCGAATGGCGTAAAACCCACAAACGAGGCTTTCATGTTCACTTGACCCTCATTCAACTTTAGGGTGTAATACCCAAAGTTGTTGGTCACAGTCCCCTTCATGGTGGACGCATCATACACCGATGCTCCTATTAGCGTTTCTTGGCTTTTGCCATCGGTGACGTAGCCGCTAATAGTGTGCGTTTTTGTGGGACTTTGCGCGGTTGCCATGCCCATAGGCAAAAACAGCAACCATAAAAATAAAACCTTAGAATAATGATTGAAATACCACATGTTATTATTATTGATAATACTTTATTATTGTTATTCTTCTCAATGGATTGAACGGTGTTTTATTCCGTTGATGATATGTTTTTGTCTTGAATTGTCTTGTGTAACTGCAAGGTAGCCTTATAGTCCACGTCGATTTTTCGACGGACAGCTTCAGCATTGAACGGCTCGAAAAAGACCGCGTCTTCTTTCATCACCTCGCGTTTGTGTTCGTCGAAATAGATGGCATCGGCCACTGCTTTGGCTTTTTGCGGCTCGTTTTCGCTCAGATAGATGTAGGCCAGATTAAGATAAGGATAGATATAGTTGGGGCTGATGCGGATGGCTTCTTTTAAATAAAACTCTGCTTTATTGAGGTCGTGGGCCGTATGATATTCCACCAGCCCTAGGTCGTTGAGGTTTTCCTTGCAGTAGGGCGCGTAATGTCGGGCTATGCGGAAACTCTCGATAGCCTGCGGATTCCCCATCTGTTTTTCTGCCTTCCCTTGATACCAATGCAGAGGCAACCCGACGGGGTCAATCGTGTAAAATACCGACAAGGCTTTATGGCAATAATGTTCCACGGCTTTCCAGTCGTTGGCGTTTAAGGCCTGTTGCATCTCAAAGGTCTTTCGCTCGCCTTTCAAGCGGAACCCTCCTATGGTAATCAGCATGGCGGAAAGGAGTAAAAAGGCCCAATTCCAGCCTTTTCCGAGGGTTTTCTGTTTATCTTCGGAGATAGTCTGAAACAATATGGCCATAAAAATCCCCATCCAGACGACATGCTCGATGCGGCTGTTCGGGAAGTCGAAAAGAGCGTTGACGCAACAGCCGACAAAGAGGCTCAAAATGAGGGCACCATATTGGAAGTCTTTCCTGTTTGGGGTTTTGCATAAAGTGAAGAAAGAAAGCACGATTAAGGAGGTCAGGAAAGCAATGTAAAGCAAGAGCCCAAGATAACCAGTTTCTGACAGCACCCCTAAGTATTCATTGTGTGGCTTGGTGAAATTCACGTTCCACACATCGGCGCGGTAGAGTCCTTCAAGGCTCGCATCGGGGAAATGGATTTGCCAGTTGCCGACGCCGCAACCTGCAACAGGATGTTTGTCAACAATGTGGTAGGTCTTGTCCCACAAGAGGCAGCGTTCCACCAACGAAGAAGTGCTTAGTATATGATGCTCGATCTCGCTTTTCTCCGAGGTATGCGGGACGGAACGGTCGGCAAACCAACGGAGCCCTATGGTGAGGAAAGCATAGACAAGGACAACAGAAAAAATAATGATGAGTTGAGGTCCCTGAGCCTGTCGAAGGGCCGACTTAGTTGTATTGCTTCGTTCCTCGCATTGACGAACACGCAATGTCAACAACACCCCGAAAAAGATAACCGCGACAAGCACACTGAGCAATACTGCCCTCGACTTCAGCAGGATGATGACGATGATAGCGATAATAAATAAGAGTACAGAGAATCCTTTCAGTAGCTTGTTTTCGAAGATAGAAAAAGAGGTAAGCAGAAAAGTGGAGAGAACGAACAGCATGATGGCTAGCAGGTTTTTGTGTCCGTTGATGCCACTGACACGATACAGCTGCTCGAAGCTGAAACTTTCCACGTGAAACAATTGAGTGACAGCAAAAAACAAGTACACCGCCAAAATGATGGCTGCACCGATCCAAAGTGCCTTTTGTGTAGCATGGCGGTCTGACGATAAGAGGCTGTAAAAGACGATGATAAGAAGCGGGATAAGGAGTTGGATGGAGAAAGCAAAGACAGCCTCGGCGGTATTGGTGGCCCACAGTAGGGAACACCCGCAAAGAAAGAGAAACAACAGATAGATATAGACTATAGGAGTATTGGGAACGACCCAATGTTTCTTGCCAACGAGGGCAAAAAGGAAAACGATTGCCAGACCTGTTGCCGCAGCAACAAACCTGGCAATCATAAACTTATCATACAGGTTAGGCAACCCGATGAGGCAACAGACGACGATGCCCAAAACAATGAGTAGGATTCGTGTTTTGTCGCCTTTCATCACGTTAATCAGTAGGTGTCAATCGAAACAACATTTCCGTACTTGATGCTATCGGTCTTGTAACGCGCGTATGCGCGAATATAATACTTGGTGTTGGACGATAGGTTGTAAATGTTGCTCTCAAAGTCGAACCACTCACCTGTTGGTGTGGCACAGGTAGTGTGCAAGTCCGACTCGTATTGCGGGTATGCATTGGTGGTGCTGTAGCAGAAGCCGACCTGGTCAATCAGCTCGGTACGATTGCACTCCCCATAGCCGTAAGTATAGATAAACGGGTTGTTATCATTATAATTATGATAATTGGCATATTGAGTATAAAGATCGAGCATGAATGGAATCTCAAGTGTGGTAAAGCTGAGGATGTCGCCATAGAAGTAGTTAGCATTGGGGTTGCTTAGATCGCCATAAACTGCAAAAGCGCGGAAATAATACGTCGTGTTGGGTGCCAGGTGATAAATATCAACAATGTATCTGTTATAGTTGTAGTCGTAATAAGCTAATTCATAGCCGTTGCAGTCCTCAATCGTAAATTCAGGGTCTGTGCTGTAACACGCGCCAACACGAAGGCTGAAAGGATCCAAGTATTCGATGGTGGCGATAGTGCGGAAGCTCTGGGAGGTGATGTTGATGGCCTCATGAGTGGTTACTGGCGAATGGGCTGGAGCATCCGAATTAAGAGTGGTAAAGGTTTTTTCGTCGCCATAGCAATATTCCGTACCGTATTTGGCAAAGCCGCGCACATGGTATTTGGTGTTGGGTTCAAGGTCCATCAAGAAACACTGATAAGGTTGTGAACACTTGAACGTCTTTGAAGTTTGGTCATCAATAGTAGGGTTTTCCGACTGGCTCCAACATACGCCGAGCTCCAAAAGGAGTCCGGCATCATCGGCAGTCACTTCCGCGCCACACACGGCAGTAGTGCCTGAGACACGTGTAGGCTCGGTCGTGGTAACCACCACATCTTTGGTCAGTTGCTGCGGATCGTCAATCGGCTTACATGAGGCTAATGCCAATAGCGCCACCGAGGTAATCAAGGTTAGGATTTTCGTCTTTTTCATATCGTATGGTTTTTAATATTCATAATAGAGCACTTGTTTGTCGTCAGGGTCGTCGGTGAAGTACATGGTCTGCAAAACGGGGTACTTGTCGCTATTGTACTGGTAGGCGTAGCAGATGGTGTCGGCGTAGTCGTCTTCCGTCATGATGATGCGGGTCACATTGTTTTTGGTGAAGCCAGTGTGCCCTGAAGTGAAGTTGATCAGATAGTCTTCGAGGCCGCCCATGAAACCGTACCAGGGGCAGTTCTTGTCGTCGTATTGCAGTTGGAAGTCCATATATTCGCCGTCACCCGTAAAGACGATTTTGCTGATGTTATTGTCCGTCCAAGTCAGCAGGAGGGCAATGGTGTAGGTTTCTTGTTCTCCTCGTTGGTTGGCTAACCTTTGTTCGCATTTGGCGACGCTTTCACAGACATTGGGAGGAAGCAGGTGCGTCAAGGGGTTCAGATGCAGCTTGGCACCGTCTTTTTTGAAATCGTCGTAAAATGTTCCCATCATCTTGCTGATGTGGTCGTCATCGTAACTAATCGCCCAGGTGCAGGCAATGGCGTTGCGGTAGAACACGGTGGCCGATTTCAGGTGGTCGCCGTCATATTCATAGGTGATGTACTCTGAATTGGTGTAGTTGTCGACACGGCTGATGCGGTTGTTTTCGTAGGTGAAATTCTCAATCCAAGTGTCGCCTTTCAAGTCATAGTCCGCATAATGCGTGATGGAACTGAGCTGGTCGCCGTTCCATTCCCAGTGTTGGAAGGGTTCTTTTTCCGTATCGCTCCATGAGTAATAAATCTGATGGATTTTCTTCTTGGGCGAATAAGCACCGGTTTTGTCTTTTTGGCAAGAGGTGAATGTCAGGGCCAGGAGGAGTCCCAGCACGATGGTCAGCGGTTTGAATGCTTTCATGGTTTTCTGTTTTTGATACATTGAAATGTTTGTGATGCAAAAATAACGCGTTTTCCATGATTAAAGTGTGTCAAAAAGCCCATTACAAACTTTTTGGCAACGAAAAATCAATAAAACTTTGATAATGAGCTACGTACAAAAAATCAATTACAAATTTTTCTTCTAGTTTTTTACGCATTCTTGGCGCAAAGCGATGTGATTATCGCATCACTTTGTTGTTATTCTGCAAACTTTTTCACCACGTTTTCATTCATCCGCTGCACTGTCCATTCGTCCATGGGGATGGCACCGATGGAGCGGTAGAAGGCCAAGGAGGGTGCGTTCCAGTCAAGGCAAATCCATTCCATGCGACCGCAGTTGCGTTCCACGGCGATGTTGGCCAGATATTTCAGGATGGCTTTGCCATAACCTAAACCGCGTTTTTCGGGGATGATAAACAGGTCTTCCAGATAGAGTCCCTTGCGCCCCACAAAGGTCGAGAAATTGTGGAAAAACAGCGCAAAGCCGATGACCACGCCATCCTCTTCGGCAAAAACGACCTCAGCGGCTTTTTCCACGAAGATAGAGTTGTAAATGGTGGCTTCGTCGGCAACGACCTCATCGGAGCATTTTTCGTAGGCGGCCAGTTTCTTGATAAACTCAAGGATGAGGCCTGCCTCTGTTTCTTTTGCGGGACGGATGGTAACGTTAGGCATAGTGATATTTTTACAGTTACAGTCGGCCCTTCGACAGGCTCAGGGACCTTAATTTGTGAGGGTCGATGAGCCTGTCGAAACGTCGTTTTTTAATTAATGTTTTTCAACCAACTCCACTGAAAGATAAGCATATAGAACACGCCAACAGTGATGGCGGCATCAGCGAAGTTGAAGATGGGACGGAAAAAAATGAAATGTCCATCAGGACCGAAGAAAAAGTTGGGCAGCCAGGTGGCGTTCTCACGGGCTACGTCGATGATGGGGAAATAGAGCATGTCGACCACCTGTCCGTGCAGCCATCCAGCATAACCGCCGCCATCAGGAAAGAGTGTCGCGACTTGGGAATAAGTGCTCTCGCTGAAAATTCTTCCATAAAACACACTGTCGATGATGTTGCCCATGGCACCTGCTGTGATGAGGGCGATGCCAAACAGCACCCCGAACTTGGTGTTTTTCTTCGACAAACGAACCAAGACCCAAAACAGTGCGACAATAGCTACTATTCGGAAGATGCTCAAAGCAAGCTTCAAGAAACCGCCGCTGCCAAACCAGCCAAAGGCCATGCCGTTGTTCTCAATAAACAACAGCTTGAACCAATTTCCGATGACAGGGATTTCTTGGCCAAGGGTCATGCTCGTCTTCACCCAAATCTTGAGAATCTGGTCGAAGAGCAAGACGAGAAAAATCACCACAAACGACCATATTAGGCCGCGGTTGCCTTGTTTTTTCACTTCTTTTTCAGTTTTGCGTCGAGGCAGCGTGTGGTGATAGGAACGCAGCGAAGTCTTTCTTTAGGGATAAGTCTTCCGGTTTCGCAGCAAATGCCGTAGGTCTTGTTTTCGATACGCATGAGTGCGAGTTCTAGGTTGTGGATGTACTTCTCCTGACGGGCCACCAGTCGGGCGTTTTCTTCTTTCTCAGCCACAGCGTAGCCTTCTTCCAAAATCTTGAAAGTAGGAGCCGTGTCGTCGGTACTGTGTTCGCCGCCTGAGAGGTTGGCCTGCAAGGTCTCAAGGCTGGCTTTTGCCTGTTCTAGTTTTTCGAGTATCAGGGTTTTGAATTCCTCAAGGTCTTCGTCTGAATAGCGTACTTGGGGTTCTTTCTTGTTAGTGTCCATGATAGTATAGCTTTTTAGTGAGGCTTTTGTCACTGCGAGGAACGAAGCAGTCTAGACATTAAAGTTTTTCTCTAGATTGCTTCGTCGTGCCTCCTCGCAATGACGCAAAGCGCGTCTGTATTATCTTTTTTGAATCTTTAATTTCACGTTAATGCCTTCCACCAACTCCTCAGCTTCCACGCCTTCCAGCGCATCCACTTTATTGATAGTGGCAAGGGTCTCAGTGCAGATGTAGTCGCCGAACTTTTCGACGGCAGTGTCAATCTTTTCGTTCTTTTCGATGAGTAGCTCGATACGGTCGGTGACTTCGAAGCCACCGGTCTTGCGAAGGTTCTGCACACGGTTCACAATCTCGCGGGCGAGACCTTCCTGCATCAGCTCATCAGTGATGGTCATGTCCAAGGCCACGGTGAGGTCGCCTTCAGAAGTGACAGCCCAGCCAGGGATGTCTTGGGTCGAAATCAGGGCATCTTCAAGAGTCAGCTCGACGTCAACACCATCCACATCCAAATGGGTGCCGTTGTTCTTCTCGAACTGATGAATTTCCTCTTGACTCATGTTGGTGAAGTAGGCTTGGATCTGTTTCATCTGCTTGCCATACTTCTTGCCCAAGGTCTTGAAGTTGGGCTTCACGTTCTTCACCAGGATGTTGTTGTCGGGCGAGAGGAACTCGATCTCCTTGATGTTGACCTCGCTCTTGATGAGGTGCGACACCTTCTCAATCTGGGATTTCATCTCCTCGTTGGCGACGGGAATCATGATCTTCGACAGAGGCTGACGCACGCGGATGTTGGCTTTCTTACGCAACGAGAGTACCAGCGAAGAGATGAGTTGAGCCATCTCCATGCGCTCCTCCAAGGCCTTGTCGATGAAGGTCTTGTCGGCAACGGGGAAGTCGGTCAGATGAACAGACTCGGCCCTGTTGCGGCCTGTGACGTTGTTCAGGTCGCGGTAGAGTTGCTCGCTGAAGAATGGGGCAATGGGTGAACTCAATCTTGCTACGGTCTCGAGGCAAGTATAGAGGGTCTGATAAGCCGACAGCTTGTCTTGGTTGTCTTCACTCTTCCAGAAACGGCGGCGCGAGAGGCGCACGTACCAATTGCTGAGGTGAGCATCGACAAACTCGGCGATGGCGCGGCCTGCACGGGTGGGCTCATAGCTGCAGTAGGCATTGTCCACTTCGAGGATAAGGGAGTTAAGTTCAGAGAGAATCCAACGGTCGATTTCGGGACGATCTTTGATGTCGATGTCGGCAGCAGAATAATCGAACTTGTCGATGTTGGCATACAAGGCGAAGAAAGCATAGGTGTTGTACAAGGTTCCGAAGAACTTGCGGCGCACCTCATCGACACCGGCTTCGTCGAATTTCAGATTGTCCCAAGGCTGCGAGTTGGTGATCATATACCAACGCACGGCATCGGCACCAAATTTCTCGATGGCACCAAACGGGTCGACGGCGTTGCCCAGACGTTTCGACATCTTATTGCCGTTCTTGTCGAGCACCAAGCCGTTGGAAATCACGTTCTTGTAGGCCACACTGTCGAAGCACATCGTGGCGATGGCATGCAGGGTGAAGAACCAGCCACGGGTCT
>DAIOUZ010000116.1:0-3825 GCA_036759285.1 Candidatus Limiplasma sp.
TCTTCTATTACAGAAACCTCATCAACAGCGTTCTCCTGTTTTGAAGATTCATCCGAGTCATGTTCGGAACCTCCTTTTGTTATAGGCTTTTTTACAGGCTCTCCTGATAACAATTCGCCTATCTTGGTCGTTAGTTTATTAATGATACCCATCTTTGTTGTGTCTTACAAGTTCTTTCTTAAAGCATTGACTTCATTTTGTAGTTTATCACGCTCCGATTTCAGACGATTACGTTCTTTTTCCAAACTTTTTATTACAGCATTTTGATCTGTTATTTGTTTCTCCAAAGCACTTATATTTGAATTGGCTTGATTCAATTGTGTTTGAAGTTCTATTTCTCTTGTTGAAGGAGTTGGTTTTTTATCTCTCAAATCATCTATTTCCGCATTGAGATCTGTTATTTGTTTCTCATAAACAGCAACTTGGTTATGTAATTCTTTGTTGGTTTTTGTTAATTCTGCATTCTCTGTCTTGAGTGTATTATAGTCATCCGGTATAGGATTTCCCCCTTTATTTGCATAAAGAACCCCCAAAACAGCAGCCACGATGCCAAACAAGACACAGAGAATTATGGGTAAGGGGGTGCTTTTTGTTCCGTTGGCTTTCAATTTGGCAATCTCATCCTCAAAAGCCTTTTTCTCCTGCTGTGTTTGCTTGACTTGCTTTTCAAGGTTGTCAATTTGATTATTTAAATACTCTATTTTCTTTTGCAGTTCTGAATTGTTTTTTGATTCCTTAAGCTGCCTTTCCAATTCCATCACATCACTCTGAAGGCTATTAATATCGGCATCTTTCTGTTCGATTTTTTCTTTTAAAGCCTTTAATTCCCGAGAAAGTTTTTCATCGGATTGAGTATTTGTATTTTCAAGGTCTTTTCTTGCTTGATCCAATTCATATTGAATGGAACTTACGAGAGAGGCAAGTTCTTTATTCCTTTTCTGAAGATTCGCAATTTCTTCTTTCGCTTCTTTCATCTCATGCCATCCCAATCCTTCAAAATCCTTCCGTGTTTTCTCCAATTCATACTGAACAGAGCTTACAAGTGCAGCCAAATCCTTGTTCTTCTTAGTAAGGTCAGAGATTTGCATGAGTGCTTGCTGCTTTTCTTCTTTTAATGAGACAATCTCGTCAGAAAGGCCCTGAACCGATTCTTTTGTTATGGCCTCATCTTGTAAATGTGTTTTAATAAAAGTATTCAACTCCTTTCCGTTCCGAAAACGTCTATTGGGGTCTTTTTCCAAACACTTCATAATAGCCGTTTCCAACCAGTCCGGATAGTCCTTTTTGTACGCCTCTCCTTTGTGTTTCTCTTCAAAGAACGATTTGCGAAGGTCGAGGATAGGAGGTAAGCTGATGCTGTTTTTGATTTTGTCATAAAGTTTTGTTCTTGCATTGAACGAATTCCCTTCACAAACAAACGGCACTCTTCCCGCCAAATACTCATACATGACGACTCCAAAACTATATATGTCGGATTGTTCGGTAAGAATGGTGTCATTGTCCCATTTCTCTGGTGGCATATATTCTGGTGCTCCATTCTCATGTCTCGAACTGCTTTTCACCACCTCGTCACCTTCAATGGCAAGTCCAAAATCGAGCAGAACAAAACTGCCATCCCTTCGGCGCATGATATTGCCTGAGTGGATGTCATTGTGGATGACCTTGTACTTTTCGATAAGTCTTTTCTTAGTGGCTTCATCAATCAACCATTTACTGCCATCGACGGGGTCATTCTGTAAGTCATCCTCATCAGGATCCATACAAAACTGATAAATGTCCTCGTGGCAATATGCCAAGGCATTACTCATCTCTTCAACCATGCGCATCACTTCCTCAATTGGAAGATAATTGCCATTGTCTTTCAAATAATGCGTAATATCTTGGCCATCCACATAGTCCATTTCAACCAATGCATGGTTTTCCAACAGTCGAGGTTGATAGATGTGTACAATATTGCGGTGGCTACCGTTACCCAAACGAAGCAACACCTTGCATTCATGAAGGAACTTCTGATAAGTTTTACTGTTTTTGTCAGCAATTGGCTCGTTCAATACACGAATAGCACGGATATAGCCCAACTCATTGTGGCGCACTTTATAAACCTTGGCAAAACCGCCTTTGCCAAGTTCACCTAATATGGTATATTCTTTAAGGAAACTCATTTGCAATAAACGCAATTAAATTAATGTGGTGGTGAAACAACTCCTTCGAAATGTAAACTTCTACTATATACATCTCCTTCTTCTTTTTTCTCTTTTTCTTCAAGAAAGCCCTCAAATTTTACCGATGCAACACCTTCATATTCTCCAGTATGAGAGTTAACTAACTGAATCTGAAGAAAATCATCACTCATTTTCAAATTAATACAATAATCTGCATTAGATACATTGTTAACCACTCTGTATCCTTCATCCATAAGAATATCAATCATTTGATTTTTCAAATACTCATCAGCGGTGCCAAAAGACATAATTTGATTCAAAGCAATCTTTGAACCCTTTTTTGCATTTCGAATAGCCATATTCAAATAATAGTGTATATTTGGTTCAACAATATTCATATACAGGGTGACACCATAATGATAATTCCTTCCATCTACTGATATTATTGAAGATCCTTCACCTTCTCCTTTAACAATTCCAATCATTCTATTTGGATATTCTCTTCTAATATCTGCCATTATGGTATTGTACCATTCTTTTTCAGTAGGTTCTATTTTTCCATGCTTTAATAAAGAATATGATTTAAGATAGTTTTCTTTAAGTAACAAATACTTTCCTCCCTCTCCCCAACTGTCTTTTCCTTCTGCACCCTTGTTGGCCAAGCAGTCATTAATCTGCCTTTCCAGTTCATAGTCAGTCTTTTTCTCCTGTGCCTTATAAACATTATACAACGATTGTGCTATTTCGCATTCGCCTTTCGCTATTTGTTCTCTAATATCGGCAATAGTAGCTTGTGCATTCAGCATCGTTGAAAACAAACACATTGTTGCTGCAAACATTACGGTTTTCATGTTCCTTATCATATTCAATTTCTTCATTGTTAGTTTTTTTGAATTAATGCCGCAAATATAAGCATTATTCTACCATGCTATGAGATTGATATGAAAAAATGTCAAAATAACAGGTTCAGCAAACAAAGTTATAAAAAAGCAGGTGTTTCTATAAAAGAACAATACTTTTGCAACCGAAATAATTGAAGTTAACAGTAAATGGAAAGTCAAACCACACATTTAATCAAACGAGGCAAGAAACTCTCTTACCTTCTCCGACACGACAAGTCTTATAACTTCAACGAACATGGTTGGCGCGAAGTGAGCAACTTGGTGGCTAACCATGGCTTCACGATGGAAGAACTTCTCGAGATTGTGGCCACTAACAACAAGCAAAGGTATGAGTTTTCCGAGGACATGAAATTCATCCGCGCTCGGCAAGGCCATTCCATCAAAGTAGATGTTGAACTTGCAGAATCAGTCCCTCCTGATGTGCTTTATCATGGTACTCCAAAAGAGAATCTTCCTTCCATTTTGGACAAAGGAATTTGCAAAATGTCAAGGAACCACGTTCATCTCACTGATACAATAGAAACGGCTTACAAGGTTGGTGCCAGACGAGAAAAAGATTTTGTCGTTCTTTCTATCAAGGCTAAACAGATGCATGAGGACGGATTTGTTTTTTATCTATCAAGAAATCAAGTATGGCTTACCGAATATGTTCCTGCCAAGTATTTGGTAACTATTACGCAATAAGATGTATCTTTGCATCAAATTTGAAAACAAACATCAATCATGTTAGGTGCAATCACAGGAGATCTCCATCAGAACCC
>DAIOUZ010000116.1:3869-4762 GCA_036759285.1 Candidatus Limiplasma sp.
GGCGCATCCCCCGCCGTCCCTTTTACCTTTTTCTTGTCAAAACAGGTCAAAATCGGTCAAAAACCATTCGTTGCGCCATTTTGCGCTTTCTCAACATAGTTTGTATCGCCAAAAACATCTATTTTTGCGCATCGGTTCGTAACCAATAGGAAGGAGCAACTTCCTACCAGATAGGGGAAGGCTCTAGTTCTTGTCCGTTTGTTGTTCGTTCGTTGTCCGTTTGTTGTTCGATTATTCATCGGACAATATTCTGATAATTAACGTGGAAAAAACGGATAGGACTTGGAGGTATTATCTGCTTGGTACGGACCGATACGGAAATAATTATTAACCTTAAAAACAATTGATTATGAAAAATCAAAGAAAAGCAAAAGGGCTGTTGCTCACAGGAAGAGTGCCCAAATCAAATGTAACCGTCTATTACAGAAACGGAGAGTTTGTCGTGCGCCCCGCACATTCAGAAGGAAAGCGCAGCAACACATGCAAACAATTCGTCCAACGGCAACGCATGCGCCACAGCATCGCCTTGTGGAAGGTGTTGAAGCCTTGCCAACCCCTATTTACCAACGGGAAGACCAACTATAACGGGTTCATCACGTTGGCCAACCGCCTGCCAGTGGTGTTCGTGCCAAAGTTTTGGGACGACTGTGCCGCGCTGTTGATGCCCGACATCCCCGTGAGCGAAGGCACATTGCTGCCCATCAAGCAACAGATAGGAATGGTTGACGGCACACCTGCACTGATGACCAACCTCAAAGCCACTGAATGGGGACAACCTGAGCGATGGATGCTCTACACCGCCGAGCAATTAGAGGGTAACACCTTTCCGATGGTGCGTTTCAAAGTGCGCGAAGTGCCGTTGGACGAATTCGCCGAAGTGGACGGTTGTCTGG
>DAIOUZ010000116.1:4772-10983 GCA_036759285.1 Candidatus Limiplasma sp.
TGGCCTTGGTGGACAACGGGTTTTCCGACGAGATGAAAGGCTGGGCTTTGGTGCGCAGGGACGGCGACCGTTGCTCGTCGCAAGGTATCGTCACACGTTGCACTTATTATGAGCGGTTTACCACCGAAGAAGCCATGCAAAAGGCAGCCGAGAGCTATGGCGGACTGACGTAAATCGTTTTTTCACCCTTTGCGTTCCTCGCGCCCTAATGAATAGATGTTGGGGTATATGAAATGGGACGCGGGACGGTGATTAGTTCCGCGACTTGCTCATAGAATGATAACCATAAATTATGGATGCAAAAATACAACTTTTTCTTTATTTTATGATAGGTTGATGAAAAATGATGATAATGACTAAACCGCCGCAAGGTATTTCTTGACCTTTGTGGCGGTTTTGCACATCATTTACTCCATTCCACCCGCTCCTCTTTCTTGAAGCCGTTTTTTTTCATGGAAAGCAGGCAAGACGCCCTAAAAGGCGGTAATTATATCCTCCTGTTTTTCAGTAATACTAACCAAAAGGTGCGTGTATTGACAAAAGGTAAGTGACTGAAATATAGAAATTTTTGTATATTTTTGCCGCGTTAATTCAGAAACAATGAACAACAAAAGAGAAATACAAAGCGCCACATTCCCTGATTGTCCGATACGCAATGTGATTTCGCATATCACCGACAAATGGTCTCTGCTGGTGCTTTACACCTTGGAGCAAAATGAAGTGCTGCGTTTTAAGGACTTGTGGCGGCAAATCCCCGACATTTCACAAAAGATGCTGACCTCGACGCTTCGCCATCTTGAAGACGACGGCATCATCAGTCGAGAAGTGTTTATGGAAGTGCCGCCAAGGGTGGAATACCGTCTCAGCGAGCGCGGACGGAGCCTTATGCCGCATTTAGATGCACTGATTTCATGGGGCATCAAGCACCAGGAAGGCATTCTCAAAGACAGGACAGAACACTCTAAGTCAAATAATTAAAACCTTACAAAATGAAAAAGATACTTATTGTCAACGGAAGCAAGAGAATGAAGGGCAACTCCTACGCCTTGGAGGCCCGTATCGTCGAACAACTGAAGGGCAAGGCCGAGGTGACCTGCCTTGACATTGCCAAAAAGGATGTGCGTCCCTGCCTCGCCTGTGATGCCTGCAAGCGTCAGCACACCCCGAACTGCATCCAGAAAGATGATTTCACGGCGTTGATTCCCGAAATCGACAACTGCGATGCAATGCTCATCCTCGCGCCTGTACATTGGGACCAACTCCCTGCTCAACTCAAGGCTTTCCTCGACCGCACCTATTCCTTTATGGACTTCACGCAGCCTGATTTCTCGATGGCCACGCGCAAGGACAAGAAGATTGCGGCCTTCCTGTGCTCCGGCTTTGGCCCTGTGCCTATCTACACCCAGATGGCGGAAGCCAATCTGAAACTCTTCGCCACCGCTGGCTTCACAGCTTGCAAGGCGCATGTGGCAGGCGATGCCAATGTTCCCGGCAGCATTATGGAGAAGCCCGAGGAGCTGAAAGCCGCCGACGAACTGGTGGAATGGCTGCTTGTTTGATTCGTCACAAACGACAACACTATGCAGACAGCTTTGGATTTCCTCAAAGCGCACAACGAGATTGCCCTTGCCACCTGCGAGGGCAATCTTCCTCATTTGCGCATCTTCCAGATTATGCGTCAGGAAGACTCCACGCTCTATTTCGCCACCTCAGCCAAGAAAGCCGTATGGCACGAACTGCAAGCCAATCCTAATGTGGACCTGTTAGCCTACGCTGACAATATCTCTGTCCGTTGCTCAGGCATAGTGAACTTCGAGGTTGAAGATGAAGTAAAACGATGGATCTACGACAATAATCCCGTCCTGCCCCGTCTCTACACCAGCTATGATAAGTTGGAATACTTCTGTCTGCCCATCGCAGAACTTGACTACTTTGACCTTACGCCCACACCGCCAGTCTTCAAACATTATGACTTGGTGACGGGCGAAGCCTCAAATGGCTTTGTTGGCGAGCGGTTTCAGGGAAAAGACTAACTTTGCACTTTCAAACGCGATAGCCTTATGCTCATTCAACAATTATTCCAAGCCCTTCAATCCGCTGATGCCGTAGTGGTCGGCGCGGGTGCCGGACTATCCACCTCGGCGGGGTTCACCTATAATGGGGAACGCTTCCAAAAGTATTTCTTCGATTTTATCGAGAAGTACGGTTTCACGGATATGTACACGGCTGGATTCCATGCTTTCCCGACCGAGGAGGAAAAATGGGCCTATTGGAGCCGACATATCTACTACAACCGCTATGTGCCTGCCCCGAAACCCGTTTACGACAACCTATTGGAACTGGTGAAGGGCAAGGACTATTTTGTTATTACCACCAATGTTGACCACCAATTTCAAAAGGTAGGCTTCGACAAACAAAGGCTATTCTACACCCAAGGCGATTATGGGTTGTTCCAATGTGCGAAACCTTGTCACCAAAAAACCTACGACAATGAGGAAACCATCAGGAGAATGATTGCGGCGCAAAACGATATGAAAATCCCGACCGAATTGGTTCCCCGTTGTCCCGTCTGCGGGGGCCCCATGAAGGTTAACCTGCGTTCCGACGAGACCTTTGTGGAGGATGAAGGCTGGCATAAGGCCGCACAGCGTTACCTCGATTTCGTGAACGGCCACCAACACGGCAAAATCCTATATTGGGACTTAGGCATAGGGAGCAACACCCCCACTATCATCAAACTGCCGTTCATGCAGATGACCTACAAAAACCCCGAGGCCACCTACGCCACCATCAACCTTGGCGAGGCGTTCACCGTGGAACAAATCAAAGACAGGTCGATTGTGATTGATGGGGATATTGGGGAAATACTAGAAGAATTGTTGAATTGTTGATTAACTACGTTGAATCTTCGATTTGTTGAATTGTTTAATTGTTGAAGATGAATCGTTTAGATTATTTGATTGATTACCTTCTGAAAGAAGACCCGCAATATTCCGAGATGGAGATTCCATCGGATTTGCAAGGCAAGCGTGACCTGTTTCGCGCCTTGCGCAATGTGCGCTGGCCGAAACCCATTAGCGAGGAATTTCTGCGTTTGCAGGATGAGGAATTGCAGGTTCAATTACAGGAAAAAGGTGTTGTGGAATTAAACGCATGTAGAGACGGTGTGCACACCGTCTCTACCAACAAACAATTGTTGGTTTGGCAAGGGGATATTACCCGTCTAAAGGTAGATGCCATCGTCAATGCAGCCAACAGCCAAATGTTGGGGTGTTTCCATCCTTTGCACAAGTGCATCGACAATGCCATCCATTCCGCAGCGGGCGTACAATTGCGCGAGGAATGTTATCAAATGATGCTCCAACAAGGCCATGAGGAACCGACAGGCCAGGCCAAAATCACGAAAGCCTACAACTTGCCGTGCAAATATGTCATCCACACAGTCGGGCCTATCATCCCCAACGGCATCCCGACGGAGTTCCAAAAGGAACAGTTGGCCTCTTGCTACCGTTCCATCATGCAATTAACCGATGAAAACCATCTTGAAAGCGTCGCTTTCTGCTGCATTTCAACGGGTGAGTTCCGCTTCCCGAATCAGTTGGCCGCCGAAATCGCTGTAAAAACAGTTTCAGACTTCTTTGTTGAACGCCCAGAGTGTTCCATCAAACAGTTGGTTTTCAATGTGTTTAAGGATGTGGATAAGCGAATCTATGAAGGAATACTGAAAATCGAAAGCGTTTAGACCTTTGTGGCGGTGTTTGTTTTAA
Source organism: Candidatus Limiplasma sp. (assembly GCA_036759285.1). GTDB lineage: Bacteria > Bacteroidota > Bacteroidia > Bacteroidales > F082 > Limimorpha. Next base: position 8,540 of record DAIOUZ010000116.1, read on the forward strand.
GGGCTTGGTTTTTGTAGTTTTGCAGCCACATTCAATACAAACCATGGAATATATCAGAATAACAAAAGAGAATCTTGAGCGAGAGCATATCTGCTGTGCCATTTCAAACAACAATGATGTTCAAGTGTCATCAAAAAAATCGTGGCTTTTGGATAGGTTCAATGATGGATTGGTGTTCTTGAAGAGTGCGGAACGAGGAAAGTGCTTTATTGAATACATCCCTGCGGAAAATGCGTGGAATCCTATTGCCGCTGATGGTTATATGTACATCGACTGTTTGTGGGTTTCCGGTTCGTTTAAGGGACACGGGTATTCAAACGACCTTTTGGATAAATGCATCCAAGACAGCAAAGCGAAAGGGAAAAAAGGCTTGTGTATCCTTTCATCTGCCAAGAAAAAACCTTTCCTTTCCGACCCTAAGTTCCTTGCGCATAAAGGATTTGTGGTATGTGATGAAGCCGACAATGGTATCCAACTGTGGTATCTGCCCTTTGGCAAAGGAACAGATGCCCCTACATTCAAGGAATGTGCCAAACATCCACACATTGAAGAAAAGGGATATGTGCTATTCTACACTAACCAATGTCCGTTCAATGGTAAGTATGTCCCCATCATCGAATCTTTGGCAAAGGAATACGGCATAGCTTTCAAAGCCTATCATCTTCAGAGCAAGGAAGATGCCCAAAACGCACCAACTCCCACTACTACTTATGCAGTTTTTCATGATGGCGAGTACATCACCAATGAACAGATGAATGACAAAAGATTCTTGAAGATGATAGGTAAATAGATGCAGATTCCCATGAATGAATCGGAGTTGTACAAGAGTCTTGGAGAGAGCACCGCTGAAACCAACACCAAGCGAGTGGTCAGAATCCATTGTTTGGGTGTCATCCGTGCCGCATTGTTTTTCTTGACCTTTGCGACGGTTTTTCACATCATTTACTCCATCATTATCACTCGCACCTCTTTCTTGAGGCCGACTCTTTCATAAAAAGCGGGCAAAACATCCTCACGGGTGTTAATCAGATGAAAACATACGATGCCCTATAGGATAAAGCAGTTTTTTAGCAAAGATACTGGTTTATTGTGATTATTCGTACTTTTGCACAATCACAAAAGGCAACCCAACATGACAATCACCCCTGATTTGGTTAAATACATCGCAGACCAATGCGTATGGATTGTTTCTTCCTTTTCTTCATCGAAGACCAGGACGATCGCAATCATTTCACCAAACTTTTCTGAGCGACTTGCCATGAACTACCAATGCCGAGATTGAAAAATGAATCTCAAAACTGAATAATATGTCCAATCCATCCAACAAACAAGAACTTATAGTTGCCATGGCCGACGGTTATGCCAAACTCAATGAGCAGATGGCCAAGATGAGCGAGGAAGCCATATCAGCTCCCTTTGACTTCGCCGCCGACCCGAAGAAATGCGGTGTGCGTTGGCAATACGACCGTTGCCTCCGCGACCTGTTGATCCACCTTTACGAGTGGCAGGTGTTGATGCCCGACGAGTACCGCAAGAACTACCACGAGATGGACAAGATGCTGGTGGAGAAGCATCAAAACACACCTTTGGAGGAAGCCAAACGGCTACTGCATGAGACCCATGAGGAGATGCTCCGCCTCGCCGAGAGCTTCACCGAAGAGGAACTCTTCACCAAAGGCTACTACAAAAACACCTACACCACCGACATGGCTGCCTACTTCGTGAGTGTCACTTCAAGCCCTTATGGGCAAGCGATGAAACTGCTGAAGACGCATCAGAAAAACCTCAAGAAATAACAAGATACAGTAACGAGTATGAAAAAACTGAAAGAAGGGATTTACTGGAAAGCCTGTTTTGACCAAAAACACAACAAATACCTGGGCCGTATCGTTTGCACCAACCGAGAAGGACAGACGCGCGAACTCTATGAAATTACAGGGGAAGTCTTCAATCGTTTGGGATTGTTCGCCGATGACTACGACAACGAATGTCTGATCCGAACCGGGAAACTGCTGTTTCGTTTCGAAGACACCATGTATGGCACGTTGGGTCCCGTTAATACGGTATATGACGACAGCTACACTGAAAGCGACTGGTATGAGGCGTACGAATCGCTAACCTCAAAACAACAATGAAAAAGCTGTTACTGATATTAGCCATAGCCTGTTCCTTCAGCCTCTTCGGGCAATCCATCGACACGGCAGCAGTGCACTCGGCCATCGAGAGGCAGCTAGCAACTTATCCCGAATCCACCTTGCAGGACATCTACAAGAGTTTCTACCAGGAGCATTTCGGTCCGGGCCATATCATCAGCGACACGGCCTCGGCGCAACGTTATCTGATGCGCGAACTCTCGGAAATGGGGGAAACCTCATCGCCTTACTTTGAACCAACTGGCAGCCAAGGCGATTACATTCGCGTCTATCTCTCCGCCGTCGCCGACA
>DAIOUZ010000117.1:0-10578 GCA_036759285.1 Candidatus Limiplasma sp.
CCCGAGAGGAACGGGCTGCAGCCGAGAGAGCCGCGAAGCGTAAGGGCGACCCGACAATGAAGATGCCCTTTGGCAAGCACAAGGGGCTGATGGTGAAGGATGTTCCAGCCAGTTATCGGGAATGGATGCTCAATAACATAGAGTGGCGGAGCACCAACGACCTGCTACGGAAGTCGATACTTGTTTCATTGGGGAGGGGGTAAGCAATATGAGAATCGGGTTGGGTGCTACCGTCTATCCGAACCTCGCACTTTGTAAAATTGCTGCATTCCATAGGCAAAAGGGCGACACCGTTGAGTGGGCAATGCCGATGTTTGAGGAATACGATATTATCTATCGATCCAAGATTTTCAACTTTACTCCGGACGATGATAGGCCATACAAGGCAAAGACCGTCATCCGTGGTGGAACTGGCTACGACATCACGAGCCAACTGCCACAAGAGATTGACGAATGCCAACCGGACTACTCAATCTACACTACGGTACCGAAAGGCATTTCTTATGGCTTCCTTACAAGGGGTTGCCCAAACAAATGCAAGTGGTGTGTCGTTCCAAGAAAAGAAGGAATCATTCGCCCCTATTGGGATATTGAGCGTGTTGCCAACGGAAATAAGAAACTCGTCCTAATGGATAACAATATACTTGCCGCTGGCGACTATGCCCATGAAAAACTTGAAAAAGCCATATACTACGGCTATCGACTTGATTTCAACCAGGCTTTAGACGCGAGACTTGTGACAGAATACTTTGCCAAGCAACTTGCGAAAATCCATTGGATAAACTACCGCATTCGTTTCGGATGCGACACTCACGCGCAAATAGATGAATGCGAAAGGGCGATTGCCTTGATCAACTCGTATGGATATCACGGAGAGTATTTCCTTTATACAATGCTAAACGATGACTTCGAGGAATGTTACTCCAGACTCATATACTGGTGGGAAATTAACCACCGATGCCGTGAGGAGCATAAACCGAATATCTATCCGTATGCGCAGCCATACCGAGACCCAGATAACCCGAAGCGTCCTATTCCGCAATGGCAGAAGGATATGGCGCAATGGGTGAATAAACATCAGATATTTCAAATATCAGACTTTAGAGATTTCAGCCCACGAAAGGGCTTCAAATGTGAGCAATACTTCAAATAACAAACACAATGACAGCAGACGAAATCATTAAATTGGCCAAGGAAATGCGCGACGCTCAAAAGTCGTGGTTCCTATACCACAACCGAGCCGACCTTGACCGCAGTAGAAAGTTGAAGCGGCAACTTGACACCGCAATCGATGAATACCTTGACCCGCAGCCTACCCTGTTTGAACCCTACCCACGCCAAGAGCCGTGACCACGGGAAATTTGCGAACACCAATATTCCGAACAATGCAAACAAGCAGAACCCCTACCCTGCTTGTTTGCTTTTTGTTTGTGCAAGGCCGAAATCAAGCCCTGTCAGGCGTTGAAGGATTGTGGTCAGGCAAACACTCGTTTTCCGAATAAAAACGCCTGACATAAAAGATTCGCAGAAAATAACTGCAAAAATGTGATTATTAGATAATCATTTTATACTTTTGCAATTCAAAGCAATTCATAGGTGCCAATGGTAAATCTCAATAGTTTTCTTCACGGTCTGAAACGGGTCACGGACGATTGTTACAGCATCTTCGAGCCTTACTATGAGGCACGAGCGCGGGTGTATGTCTATCCTGTTTTTTTTCAGTCTGTTACCCAAATGCTGTCATCAGGCGGGTATTTCTATAAGATATTCCAACACCCGAACGGGCGCACTACCCTTGCCATATTCAAGCGCAGTAACATCATGGGCAACTACTCATGTATGCTCAACATTGCCCCAATCTCATTGACAGGCCGTGTGGCCGATGAGATTGAAATCATACAGGCCGCACGACACATCGGCATCTCCGTGAAACTATGCTCGGAAGACATCCGACGATACAAAATACCTTCCTATTTGACGGAGTCCATACAGGGAAATATGGAGTATGTCTATGACGCAAACGAGTGCTTTGCCATGCAAGGCGGCAAGTTCCACGGCTTCAGGAGGCAGGTCAGGCGAGTCACGAACATGCCAGGCTACCGCCATACTTTTGGAGCGAATGACGATATCGCCAGGATCCTCGACATTTGGGACCGACACAACCATCTCACACGGCAAAAGCAACACCAAGGTTCACAATCCCACCGATGGAACAGGGTCAAGGCCATCAATGACGGCCATGTCGTGATTCATTCGGTCTTCATCGGTGACAGGCTTGAAGGGTTTTCCGTCATTGAGAGGCTTTCCCGTAAGACATGGGCACTTGTCATGGGAGTGCGGAACTATGAAAGCGATTTGAACGATGTCAACCGCTGTATGCATTGGTTGGACTGCGAGATAGCACATAACGACAACGCGAGGAGCGTTTATGCCAACCTCGGAGCCGCCATTGGAATAACAGGGCTTGATGCCGAGAAGGAGAAACTCAAACCGTGTGCGCACCTGCAAATCTTCAAGTTGAAGCCATCGGCACAAACTGATGTGGCACAACTGAAACAAATATTCAAGACGATATGAAAATAGAGAAAGTCAACCTGTCGCAGTTACAGGAAAACAAGTCGAACCCTCGTGTCATCAATGACGCGAAGTTTGAAAAACTGGTAAACAGCCTTCTTGCCTTGCCAAAGATGCTTGAAATTCGTCCGGTGGTAGTTGACGACTTATTCACGGCGCTTGGCGGCAACATGCGTTTAAGGTCTTTGTCATTCATCGCCTCAATGTCAGACGAGGAATTGACGAAACGCATCATGTCAATCAACGATGTTCTCTTGAAGAGCGAGGCAGAACAAGCCGCACTCGTGCGGTACTGGCTTGCGTGGAAAGATAGCCCCACCTGCCCTATCATCAAGGCCTCGGAACTGTCGGATGCTGAAAAGCGGGAGTTCATCATCAAGGATAATGTCGGTTTTGGCGAATGGGACTACAATATGCTTTCAAGCGAATGGGATGCAAAAGAACTTGATGATTGGGGTGTCGATGAATGGCCAGATGTCAAATGGGACGATGACGAAGTCAAGAAGGAGACGAAACAGAGTGAACCCGAGAACGGAAGCCTGAATGACCGTTTCATTGTTCCTCCTTTTTCGGTTCTCGACACTCGCAAGGGCTATTGGCAGGATAGGAAGCGTATTTGGCGGAAACTGATTGGTGATATGGGCGAGAGCCGTAATGACAAACTCATTACGAGCCTTGAAATCAAATACAAAGACTTGTATCAGCGCACACGGCAGCACAGGGAGGAACTCGGCATATCGTTCAAGGAATACGTTGAGAAGTATGTCCCGAAAGAAGAGTTGGAGAGGGAAGAAAGCAAAGTCCTCGCCGCTGGTGTCAGTTTGTTGGATCCCGTCATGGCCGAAATCGTTTGTCGGTGGTTCGGGTTCGACAACTGCAAAACATTCGACTGCTTTGCTGGAGATACCATCTTCGGGTATGTGTCATCCTACCTTGGAAATGAGTTCATCGGTATCGAGCTCCGCGAGGAACAGGCACAGACAAACAACGAAAGGACGAAGGATTTGCCCGCCCGATATATTTGTGACGATGGGCAGAATGTAGCAAACCATATCGAAGCGGAGAGCCAAGATTTGTTGTTCAGTTGTCCGCCATATTTTGATTTGGAAGTCTACAGCGATGATTCGAGGGACGCAAGCAACCAAAAGACTTACAAAGACTTTATCGGGATTATTGAGAACGCATTCAAGGCCGCTTTCGGCTGTTTGAAGAATGACAGGTTCGCTGTTATAGTTGTCGGCGATGTCAGGAACCGCGACACAGGCGCATATTACGATTTCTGCGGCGACATCAAGCGCATTTTCAAGGAATGCGGAGCAAACCTCTATAATGAGATTATCCTTGTGGAGACGGGCGCTTCAACGGCTCTCAGGGCTTCACGGTACATGGACACCCGAAAGGTTGCAAAGATGCACCAAAACATCCTCGTGTTCTATAAAGGCGACACCCAACACATAAAGAACAACTTCAAAAAAATAGAATATGCAAGCAAAGATTTGGAATTATTCGGCTTGGATTCAGGAGACCAGGCCGGAGAAGATTCGTGAAATATTTGACGAAATCCTGAAGAAGTCGGGCTTCAACATCCTGTGCTTTACCGACCATCACTTCACCCATTTGGGCTACACCTCGCTTTGGCTGCTGACGGAAAGCCACTTTGCCGCTCACACCTTCCCAGAGTTTGGAAAGACTTACATTGAACTTTCAAGTTGTAATCTGAAATACTATCAGGAGTTTCTGAAACTGACGGAGGCCATGCAATGAGTAAACAGCAATACAAACGAAAGAACCAGGCGAAACAGGGGCGTTTGGAAATCATCGCGGAACTGTACAAAAAAGGGTACAGCGTAAGGAAGATAAACGCCGAGGTCAAGAAACGCCTCAACCTGAGAACCTATTCCGTGTCAACGACACAATCGGACATCAAGTCGTTGCTTGACGAATGGCGAGAGAACCGTATCGATGACATGGATGACGCTCTTCAATTGGAACTTGAACGCATTGATTCAACCATCAGTGAGTTGTGGGACCAATGGGAGAAGTCCAAGACCGACTACACGAAGACTGCCTCCAAGCGTAAAGGCATTCCCGTAAAGCATGGCGAAGAAAAGCGCGGCGAAGAAAACGATGATCAGCAACAGCCACAAAACATCAAGACTTTCAGTGTCGAAGATAAGCGCGAACAGGTTATCATGCTTGGCAATCCTGCATACATTGCGGAGATACGGCAGCAGTTGATTGAACGCCGCAAGTTGCTCGGCCTGTACGCCCCCGAGAAGAAAGAGTTTACAGGCAAGATTACCAACATCACCCAAATGTCGGACGAAGAAATCATTGCGGAGATTGAAAGGTTGAACAAAGTTGGCGACTGAAAGCAAGGCATATCGTGAACTGCTCGGACTTGAATTGGAGAAACGTCAGCGGGCGAGGGAAAGTTTCCACACCTTCCTTGACTATGTCATGCCCAATTACGATAGGCGTTGGTTTCACACCCTCATTGCCGACAAATGCCAACAACTAATTGATGGCACCCTCGGGAAAAGCGGTCTCATGCTTTTCGTGCCTCCACAACACGGTAAGAGCGAGATTGTAAGCCGCAAACTGCCAGCCTGGGCACTGGGTAGAAACCCGAACTACAAAATCGCGGGCGCTTCATATTCTGCAGACCTGTCACAGCAATTCAGCCGAAGCATCCAGCGCACCATGGATGACCATCTATATAAGGCGGTTTTTCCCAAGACATTCCTCAGCCAATACAACATGCGTGGGTATATCCGCAACATAGACTTCTTCGAGACTGTCGGTTATGGCGGTTTCTATAAGGCTGTTGGTGTCGGCGGTGCCTTGACTGGTACCCCGCTCGACTTGGGCATAATAGATGACCCTGTAAAGGACGCCAAGGAAGCCTATTCCGCAGTTTACCGTGAAAGGGTTTGGGAGTGGTACCTGAATGTGTTTCTCACCCGACTCCACAACGAGAGTAAGCAGCTTATCATCATGACCCGCTGGCATTCCGATGACCTTGCAGGCCGCCTGTTGGAAAATGAGGCTGACAAATGGGAGGTTGTCGCAATACCAGCCATAAAGGAAGACAACAGTGACCCTAACGATATTCGTAAAGTCGGCGAGGCTTTATGGCCTGAGAAGCATTCGCTTGAAAGGATTGAGGCCATGAGATTGCGAAGCCCCAGGACATACGCAGCACTTTACCAACAGCACCCAGTCATCGAAGGCGGTAACATTATCAAGAAGAAGTGGTTCAAGTTTATCTCATATGAGGAATTCAAGAGGATGAGGAACGGTGAACCAATTGTCTTTTTCGCAGATACCGCTTATACCGAAGACTCCGATAATGACCCGACAGGCATCATAGGAACCTGCAAGATTGGCAATTACTTGTATATTACTACTGCGGTTAAGGTGCTGATGGAGTTCCCAGACCTACTCCGATTCATCCCTACATTCGTCCGAGACAATGGATATTCGCCGAAATCAAGCCTCCGTATTGAACCAAAGGCAAACGGCCTGTCCGTATTCCAGCAATTGCAGAAATCGACAGGTTTGAATGTCACGAAGACACCTTCACCAGAGGATTCAAAGGAAACCAGATTGAATTCCGCTTCGCCCACTGTGGAATGTGGCCGTGTAGTTCTCGTTGATGGTCCATGGAACGAGGATTTTATGGACGAGGTTTGTGGGTTCCCTGCAAAAAAGCATGACGAATATGTCGATTTAATCTGTTACGCCATAGATTACCATTTTGGAAGCCCATACAAGCCAATCGACTTCGAAAGGCTTTCTCATATCGTACACTAATCATAAAAACTATACAAAAATGGAAGAACTTGATTTGATATTCAATTCGGGAAAACCAGCAAGAGAAATCATCGGAATGCTGAAAAAGAAATCGATCGTCGTTCCCGTGTGGGGAGGCAAGAAAGGTCTTGAGTCCGAATATGACCCGAAGAAACATCCTGTCATGGACAAGGCTATTTATCGGGACACGACTGACGAGGACGGGAATTTGGAACAGGTGACGCGAATAACTTATGACTTGCAGCGCCTTGCCACAAAGAGAATGACCGAACTTGTCTGTGGAATTCCCGTAAAACGAATCTATAAGGCCGCAAACGAAAAACAACAGGAGGTGGCCAAATGGATGGAGGCCATTTTCAACCGCAACCGAATCGACAGCGTGAACATCGAGCGGTGCAACATGCTATTCGCTGGATGCGAGGTCTTGACCATGTGGTATGCCATCGAGCAAGAGACAAATATCTACGGATTCAAAAGCGATTTGAAATTCAGGTGCCGTAACTTTTCGCCCATGCTTGGCGATGAACTATATCCGCTTTTCGACGAAAACGGCGACATGATAGCCATGTCAGTCGGCTACCGTAGAAAAACAGGGAACAAGACCGTGAACTATTTCGACACCTATACTGCCGAGAAGCATTACAAATGGTCGGACGAAAGTGGTGACTGGGAACAGATTGCAGAACCAGAGAGCATCACACTCGGCAAGATTCCCGCTATTTATGTCTACAGACCTACACCCATTTGGGAAGACACCTCGAGAATCGTTTATGAAATGGAATGGGCAATGAGCAGAAATGGAAACTATCTTCGCAAAAACTCCAAGCCGCTGTTCGTGGTGTTCGCTGATGAACAGATTGGTTTTGGAGGCGAAAAGAGCGAGAAGACGGAATTCAAAAGCATTCTCCAATACCCCAAAGGCAGTTCGGCACAGTATGTCACATGGCAACAGGCCGTTGAGAATCTCAAATACTATGTCTCAGAGCTTCGTCAGTCGTTTTTCACGCAACTCCAACTTCCCGATTGGTCCTATGAAAGCATGAAAGCCAACCCCATGTCAGGTGAGAGCCGCAAGCAACTCTTCATTGACTGCCAACTGAAGGTGAAGGATGAGAGCGGAAGATTACTTGAATTTTTCGACCGAGAGGTTAATGTGGTCAAGGCTTTCCTGAAGACCGTTCTCCATGAGTCATACGCCAAAGAGATAGACGCTCTTCCGGTGGAGAATGAGATTTCGCCGTTCACCATCAGCGATGACAAAGACACCATCAACCAACTGATGGCGGCCAACGGTGGCAAGGCGTTGATGTCGCAACGAGAGAGCATCGAGTTCCTTGGCTGGACGGACAATGTGGACAGGACTCTTGAGCAAATTGCCAAGGAAAGCAAAGAGGATGTCTTTGAACAATACGAATAAGCCATGGCCAAACAGCGGAAAAGGAAAACAGACTGGGAGAAGAAACACCAGCGCAATGTCAGCCGCTATCAGCGAAAAGTCGAGGCATTGTACGAGGAAGCAGCGAAACAAGCCGCTTTGCTTGGCGGCACCGTGGGCGTTTTGGCGGCTGACACGGCGTTTTCCTTTGATAGTCAACCTGCTTTAAGGAAACGAGCCGAAAAACTTTTGTCAGGCCTTTATTCGGGTGTATATGCCGCGATTGTCGATGGCATCAAGGCAGAATGGACGCTGGCCAACAATAAGAATAGCGAGCTTTCCCGCATGGTATTTGGCGACAACATAGGGAAACTGACCAAGGAACAATACGCACGATATTTCAGTACCACGGGCGATGCTTGCGATGCTTTCATCAGACGCAAGGTGTCAGGCTTGAACCTCTCGGACAGAGTGTGGAAATACACGAACCAGTTCAAAGGAGAGATTGAGGCAGTGCTTGACATCGGCATCCACAGCGGACACTCGGCAGATGCGTTGTCACAAGACTTGCGCGAGTTCCTGAAATACCCAGACAAACTCTTCCGTAGGGTAAGGACTGGCATGGATGAAGACGGAAACCCGATTTATAGACTCTCCAAAGCAGCGGAGGAGTTTCATCCCGGGCAGGGCGTGTACCGCTCCTCATACAAAAACGCCCGCCGACTTGCCGCGACGGAAACCAACATAGCCTATAGAACTTCCGACTACGACCGATGGCAGGACATGGACTTCATTGTCGGCATCAAGATATGCCTCTCAAACAACCACACGCTCAACGGCAAGCCTTTCAGTGACATCTGCGACGAACTGCAGGGCAAATACCCGAAGGATTTCAAGTTTACGGGATGGCACCCTCATTGCCGCTGCCATGTTGAGACCATCATGAAGACGAGGGAGGAACTTGACGAGGACTTGGATCGGATGTTGCGTGGCGAGGAGCCTACCCAAGGAAGCGTGAACGAGGTCAAGGAGGTGCCGAAAGCGTTTGACGATTGGATAAAGAGTAACAAGGAACGAGCAAAAGGATGGGCAAGCATGCCGTATTTCGCAAAGGACAATCCTCAGTATGTAAAAGGATTTGAGGTTGACACATACACACCTGCAGAAAGGAAATTCACGAGGGCTCGCAGGACCAACGAGGCGATGAAGGAAAGTCTTGGCAGATATCTACAAAGCAAATACCCAGATATTCCCAACACGGAAAAGGCCGCCATTTTCCACTATACGCGAGGCGACACTTCCGCCTATCGACAACTGAATAATCAACTGCGAAAGGGGAATTTGTCAGAATTCAATGAAGCCTTCAGCGAATTGCTTTCCTCTGGCCTCTCAAAGATTGAGCCGGTGGAGCAGACGGTGTACAGGACTGTCCGATTGAATAAGACGAAACTTGGAAACTTTGTCAATCTGTCTCTAAAAGGTGGCGAAGAAACTTTCAAGGGCTTTACATCGGCAAGCACGGAAGTGGATGTAGCATGGAAGTTTGCCAGAGAACATGCAGGAAAAAAGAACAATGAGACGGATGTCTTGTTTGTAATAAAGGGGAAATCTGGAAAGCCGATTGAAGGATTGTCGCAGTTTGGCGGCAGGTTTGAAGGAAAGCCCAACCAGCATGAAATCCTATTCGACAAGGGTTTGCATGTGCGTTTCGACAGAGTGGAAATCAGCAATAACCAATATGTGTTTTACCTCACGGAAATATAATCTAATCGTCAATGACCGAACGGATCATCGGATATGCGTTCATAGAAAGGGTCGGAAAGTTCCTCTTCAATGCGTTTCTTCTCTTCCTCGGTGAGGGCTTCCCATTCGGCTTTCCGTCTTTCCTCCATTTCCTTACCCAATTTCCAAATCTCATCGTAATCCTCCTGAGTGAGAGGTCTGTTAATTTCCACGCCGTCAATGTAGCATTTGCCGTTCTCAATCTTGAAATCTCTCATACTGAAATTATTATGCTGCAAAAATAGTTATTTTTCTTGAATACGCCGTCTCCCGCGTTTTCTTTTCTCTTACGGGCAAACACTCGTTTCGGAAAGCAAAACGCGGCACAGGCGGCCAAATCGCGTTCATTCTGAATCATTGGTGTGCAACACTTCACTTACTATCGTGCAGGTGCGACTTACATACTGATGGCCTTTTGACACCTTCAAGTTCCACAGGCGACGAACATCGCAGCCGATTTCCTTTTTCGTAAAGAGTTTGTAAATCGCCGTAAGTGTGTTGAAAAAGTATTCGGTGCGTCCGTCCTCTCTCGGTGGATTGTTGAATCTTACTTTATAGATTGTGCTTTTCATATTGTGTGTGTTTGGATTAGAATAATTCAAGTTCAAGTTGCACCGCTTTTGGTGTTGCGGTCAAATGGTCGTATTGTGGCTCTTTAGGAACAATTTCCTCGATTTTTTGAACGGTTTCCTCTTCATTAGGAACAATTTCGATGGTTTTTGGAACATTTGGCCTGATTATCTCAAAAGGAATCCCGCTTTCAAGCATTTTCATTCTCCATTCGTTGCGTTGTCGGTCCACATCGTCAACATTGGCAAGAGTGTATTGCCAATAGGTTGACATCCATTTCCCGTCTGGCATCATTACCCTATCGATATGGAAGTAGCGGAAATTATTCAAGTCCATCAAAAGGGAATTGCCACACGAGACTTCCCCTTTTGCAGAATTGAACAGAAGATTCATCAATGTCATTTGAGCGCAGGTATATGACAAGTCGTTTCCGTAGATGGTAGGCTCCATTCCTTTTTCGC
>DAIOUZ010000118.1:0-7850 GCA_036759285.1 Candidatus Limiplasma sp.
CACCTATGTCTTGATTAGCGACTGCGGAGGCGAGATTTCTTATCCTACACCTTTTACATTGATTGTTAAGGGAAATCCTGAGGTTGAAATTACTTTGGAGGGCAGTAATACCTTCTGCGCTGGCACTCCATTAGCATTAGATACCGTTATTGATTGGCATCTGTGTACCGAAAACACCCAGGAGTCTTCATGGCAGTATGCTCCTTCAAATCAGCCGGGTAGCTATTCCGATTTCGACCCGATTGTCGGTATTCCTGAAGCTGGAACGTTTCTTGTCACCTACCACGCTGTTGCTTATGAATGTGGGTTTGAAGCGTATGGCAACTTGTTGAGTGTCACTGTTGAAGCTGCTCCTGCATTTGAGAATGAGGTGCCCTTTGAATTAAGCCGATACTGCGAAGATGAAGTGTTGCAGCTTCCTTCCAACCCTGTGGTTACTGGACATGTTGATGAAGCAGGCTGGCAAATCAGCGTGGGCACGGATCAATTTGGAGAATATACTGAGATAGTTTCTGGCCATGTACTTACACTTGAAGATAATGGGCGATGGCTTAGATACTATGTGTTAGGATGTAATGTGCCTATTCACTATGATGTAGAAATCCATGTGGACGGAAAACCCTGGGAGGAGTATAGCATTGTCGAACGTATCTGCAAAGGACAGACAATATCTTATCAGTTGATTAACACCAATGGCTATCCGGTAACGGAAAATGATTGGAGGATAGGCTCGATTACGGGCAATTCGTTCAATCCCGACGACTACATCTTTGATGAGGAGGGAGACTATTTGATTTATTATCGAGTAGGCAACGATTGCGGCTGGTCTGATTATGATGGACCGCTTTCTCTATCTGTGACCGCGGGACCGGAGTTCGACAATAGCGCATTGCCCACCGAAGCGCAATATGTTTGTGAAGGTACAACTGTCGGAGAGTTTTTGCAGCAACTGGGAATCACAGAGCCGCCATTGATTGATCCGACTATTAACCATGAACCTTTGGGTTGGTTCATCAATGGGATATCCGTTGACTTAAGTTTGGTTATTGTCGAGGGTTTTCATGACGCTCAGCTTTCTTATGGCGTGAGTGGCGATTGTAGTGACATTCCTGTGTATAGCAGCGGTATCCTTCTGTATGTTTACGGGACTCCTGAAGTGACTCAGATGCCTTCGTTGGATTGGGAGTTTTGTGATGGCGATGCCGTGCAGCTGTCCGATCCTGAAATCGATTATCATAATGGTGAAGGACATGTGACCGGGTCGTGGCAGATTCTGTCTTCCGATGGCTCATGGGGCGATTTGCCTGACACATGGAGTGCGGAAAACAATGGAGCGCAGATTCATTATCATCTGGAGCATGACGTTTGCTCTAGCTTGTTCTCTGATAGCCAGCCGCTGACGATTACGGTGTATTCGGCACCGAGCGTTAATGATGATGGATTTCCTGCGAGTGGCACCGTGACAATCTGTTCCGGAGGCTCATTGGGCATCAACGAACCGTCTGTCGATTGGCATCAGTCGCCGGCAGGTGATGAAGGATGGCAGGTAAGTGCCAACGGACAGGATTGGTTTACGGAACTTAATGGACATGTCTTTAATCCCAATAACGTGGATGACTTTTTTGATGGCAAATATCTACGTTATCATGCAGAATCAATACAATGTCCGAATCTTGAAGACAATAGCGAAACACTTGTGATTCAATTGATAGAGACTCCTTTTGTTAATGATGCAGGTTGGCCTGAACAGGTGTCTTATTGTTCGGGAGGTTCACTGGGAATCGATGAACCCGAAGGCCTGCCTGGTGAATGGCAAGTGAGTGTGGATGGAACGAATTGGGTAACGGAGCTTGATGGACATGCCTTTGATCCCAATCACGTGGAAGACTTTTTTGACGGGATGTTCTTACGCTATTTTGTTCATAGCTCATGTGGTGATGCTGCAAGTAAGGCGTTGAAGTTGGCAGCCTATAACTCCGAACATGTGGGAACTATCAGCGGTAGTGCTCAGGTGTATGTTGCCTCCAACCTTATCAGTGGCATCTATCGTTACGATATCGATGCGACGGGCATTGTGGGTGATGTGGAATGGAGCCTGACCAATCCCGATTGGCTGATTGTGGAGGCAACGAATACGTATTGCAGAATCTTTGTTGGAACGGCGGGCACAGCTACACTGAAGGCAAGTTTCGGGGTGGCTGACTGCGGCGAGATGGAACGCACTTTCGATATCAACGCAGGCTTCTTCGATGTGAATGACTATCAGCTGGTCGAAGTCAATGTGTTCCCCAATCCTACGAAGGGTGCAGTGACCATCGAATCTGAAGGCATCGAAAGCATCCGCATTACGGATATGATGGGGCAGGTGCTTGAGCTGCGCGAATGCGACCGTTCTGACAGTGTCGTTTTGAGTCTAGCGGGCTATGTACCATCAGTTTACCTGCTTGAAATCAAGACGGTGAATGGAATCGTTAAAAAGCGTATCGTGTTGTGCAGATGATTCTGCATTTAATTGTGGGAGGTGATGGGATTATTTCCTACATTTGCACCAAAATATTATCAATCATGAGAAACAGAGTATTTTTGCTGGTATTGCTGGTCATGACCATGGTTGGTGCTTTTGCGCAGCCAGTCATCATAACGCCTCCTTCTGCCAATATCGAGCCTGGTCAGTCGGTGACATTGACAGCATCTGGAGCCGTCTATTACCAGTGGTCGCCTGCAACGGGACTTTCGACAACCGAAGGACCAGTGGTTGTGGCCTCGCCCACGGTGACTACCACCTACACCTGCGAAGGCTATGCCCCAGGCGATGAGAGTGTTGTCAACGGTGACTTCGAACAAGGTAATGTGGGCTTTACCTCTTCTTATGAATATAATTCCAACCTTTGGAACGAGGGAACCTATTATGTGGATTCTGATGCCAGCTTGCATCATGAGAATTTCCATGGTTATGGACATGGCGGCACTGGGAACTTCATGATGGTCAACGGATCCATCAGTCCGGGCACCAACGTGTGGACGGAGCAAATCAGTGTGTTGCCCAACAAATGGTACGCTTTTTCGACTTGGGCGTGTACGCTGGCGGGTGTTGCCGGCCAGATGGCCTTGCTCCAGTTCAGCATCAACGGCACGCAGATAGGTGAGGTGTTTTCAGCCCCGCCATCGACAATGATATGGGAACAATTCTATGAGCTTTGGTACAGCGGCAACTCCACTACGGCCACCATTACCATCCTGAACCAGAATACCAATGGCGACGGCAACGACTTCGGTTTGGACGACATTTCCTTCCGTGAGCTCGTATTGGTGGGCAGCCCGACCTGCACGGTCTATGTAGGCTCCATGAGCGCTACAGCCACCGCCGACGACACCGAACTCTGTGAAGGCGAGTCGACCACGCTTCATGCCTTGCCAACGGGAGGCTCGGGTAACTATTCTTATAGCTGGACACCCGCTAATACCTTAAACAATGCCAACATCCAGCATCCTGTGGCTACACCACCTGTGGGTACCACAACCTATACCTGCCATATCACCGACAATAGTTGGGGCACCTCCCAGGACGTGAGTGTCAGCATCGTGGTGCATCCCAACGAAGTGGAAAACATCAGTGAAACCATTTGCAGCGGAGATGTTTACAACTTCTATGGTGATGAGGTGAGCGAGCCTGGTGTGTATGAACACCACGAGCAAACCCAGTTTGGTTGCGACAAGACCATCTATCTGCATTTGGACAATTGGCCGACTTACGACGAGACTACCATCACGGAATTCATTTGCGAAGGCGAGAGCTATACTTTCTATGGTACCACTTATGACCAAACCTGTCAGGTGCCCTATACCGACCATAGCATCCATGGCTGCGACAGTATCGTCAGACTTAATCTGACGGTGTATCCACATAACGATACTACCGTCATTGACCCGACCATCTGTGTTGGAGACACCTACAACTTCCATGGGATGCTCTATGACCAAGATGGCCAAATTGCCTATTTCGACACCATCGATAACCATGGCTGCCTGAAAGTGGAGAAACTGGTGCTCTCTGTCGACCAATACCAGATGCCCCCCGTGCTCAACCAGTATGAGTGTTTCGCAAACGGGACGACTCCCAGTTGGTATTGGGACAAGACGGGGATCACCTATCATGAGGACACTTACGACGAAATCATCCTTGATGACCCGAACGGCGGTTGCCCCATCAAGTATCGGCTGGATTTGAAATTCCATGAGGAATTCTACAGCGAGCAAACGAAGGTGGCCTGTGTCGAATATTACTGGCCTATTTCGGGTGAGACTTACCACGAAAGCCAAGATGGAATCACGAGGACTTTCCATTACAGTTTTGGCAACGTGGAATGCGACAGCACATACGTCCTCAACTTGACCATCGCCAATTACGAGACAAACGTGTTCACTGTTCCAGATGATGAAAGTTGCGACAGTTATACTTGGGATCCACAAGGTCATGAGTATACCACCACGGATACCTATAACCCGATAGACCATGTCTATACTGAATCAGGCACCTACCATAGGACATACAAAAACCAGATGGATTGCGATAGCATCGTGACTGTGACCATGAATTTCCAGTACACGCCGTCGCCCACCGAGATCTTTCCCATGGACACGACAAATGAAGCTCCGCATTGGGTCGTTACAGCTACGGAGTTCCAAATCAATGCCTACGACTTCCACTTGTGGGACACCAACCCGAATTGTAAATGGGACACCGTCGTTTGGAGTTTCGAGAAGCCTTTGCTTTGGGTGCTTGAGCCTTTTGGTGAGAAGAGCAAGTGTTGTAAGATGTATGTGCTGAACCATGTGGAAGACACCGTCTGGCTCGATGCGCATATCTTCAACTACTGTGCCCCTAATGAGGGGATTGTGCAAAGATACTGGTTTGTCTGCTCTTTCTATGGCATAGATGAAGACGACCCTTCGACTCCTTCGACAGGCTCAGGAACCGTTGGCTTTGAGGTGTTTCCAAATCCCAACAACGGACAGATGACACTGCAATTTGAACACCTCACAGGAAAAGTGGACATCAAGGTGTATGACATGATGGGCAATTTGTTGGATAACGTCCAGACATACAACGGAATGGATACAAGTTCGATGCAATATGATTTGAAAGGCGGTTCAGGAGGAATTTATTTCTTCGTCGCCACGGGTAGGGAAGGCGTCGTGACCAAAAAAGTGATTATTGACTGTGAACCATGATGAAAAAAGCCTTGTTAGTCATATTATGGTTGGGCATGACCATAGGTTGCATGGCGCAGACCGACACCGAGTTTTGGTTTGCCGCTCCCGACCTTGAGGCAAACCATGCCCAAACACCCATCCGTTTCTGTGTGGTATCCTACGAGACCGCAGCCACAGTGGTGTTCGAACAACCCGCCAACCCCAACTATAGTCAACAAACTTTCCACCTTGAAGCCAACGACTGCTATGTGTACGATGTGTCGGACATCATCAGCATGGTGGAGACGCAACCTTATAACACCGTTCTCGATTACGGCTTCTTTATCCATTCCGACGCACCTGTATCGATCTATTACGAGTCGGACAACAACAATAGTGAAATCTATTCACTGAAAGGCAGAAACGCGTTGGGCATGAATTTCGTGGTGGCTATGCAGTATACTTTCGAGAATTATTACTCCAGCACTTGTAGCCGAATTGAGGTGGTGGCCTCGGAGAATGATACCGAAGTCACCTTTTATCCTTCGGTGGCCATCAAGGGAGGTGGGCTCCCCGGGATGCCCGTTACAATCAGTCTCAACCGTGGGCAGTCGTATGCCATCGAAGCGGCAAACCCACAAGGGTCAGCCCATCTGCGCAATACGCGAATCACTTCTACCAAACCCATTGCGGTAAATACTTCCGATGACTCGGTGAACCTTGGGGGACACTATGACCTCGTTGGCGACCAAATCGTTCCCGTTGACCTTTTGGGCACCGACTACATCGCCATCTGGAACAACCATCCTGACGAATACCTTTTCTTTTTCCCGACGGAAGACAACACCCACATTTACCTAAACGGTGGCTCCATTCCTGTGGCCACACTTGACGTTGGCCAGGAATACATGTGTCAAATCTCTTCCGCGGTGGTTTATATCCATGCGGATAACCCCATCTCCGTGTTCCAACTGTCTTCAAGTTCGCAGAATGAGTTTGGGGGCACCGTGTTGCCCCAAATCAGTTGCACGGGCTCGCGCAAGACAGTATACAAACGCCAAAGTACCTCCAACTTGGTGGTCACGCTGATTGTCAAGACGCCTTACGCTGATGGTTTCGTCCTCAACGGCAACTCGACTTACATCACTGCCTCTGACTTCACGCCTGTGCCTGCCAACCCCGACTATTCCTATTGTAAGAAAAACGTCAGCAACTATGTCCCCACCAACGGCCTGATGTCGCTTGAAAATACCAATTCAGAAGGCTATTTCCATTTGGGTATCTTGACGGGTAATGAGGGAGACACATGGAATTATGGCTATTTTTCCGATTACCAACCCTATGCGTATGCGGAATTTCAAATGGACGAATCCTATTGTTCTGGACAAGACATTGAGTTTGTCTATTCGATGGAAAATGTGACCAACCTAGTTCTGGTTCTTCCCGATGGGACTGAGGCACAGTTGCCTTTCGTGCTGAACAATGCGCAGTCAGAACAGTCAGGTCGGTATTCTCTTCGTGGTGAGGATTGTAATGGTGTTCGCATTTTGGACATGATTGACATTACGATTAATGACCCTGTCCAGACCCAAGTTTATATTAATGGGTGTGACAATGTCCTTTGGCATGGCCACATCTTTTCGCATTCTATCGATACAATCTGGATGGAGCCTAGTGCGAATCCTGATGAATGCGATAGCGTCTTTTTGCTCCATTTCACGGTCTATCCGCCTAACGACACCTTGATTGTTGACCCCAGTATCTGTGTTGGAGATACATACAATTTCCATGGGACACTCTATGACCAGGATGGCCAAATTGCCTATTTCGACACCATCGACAACCACGGCTGTCTGAAAGTGGAGAAGCTGGTGCTCTCTGTTGACGAGTTCCAAATGCCACCCGTGCTTAACCAATATGAGTGCTACGCGCATGGGACCACCCCAAGTTGGTATTGGGACAAGACGGGAATCACCTATCATGAAGACACTTACGACGAGATTGTTCTTGACGACCCGAATGGCGGTTGTCCCATCAAGCACAGACTGAACCTCAGGTTCCATGAGGAGTTTTACCAGGTGGAAACGAAAGAGGCCTGCGATGCCTATTATTGGCCTATCTCTGGCGAGACGTACTATGAAAGCGAAAATGGGATTACAAAGACCTTCCATTATGATTTTGGCAACGTGGAATGCGATAGCACTTATGTCCTAAATCTGACCATCTCCGACAACGAGACGAATGAAATTGATATTTCGGATGATGATTATTGCGACAGCTACTTTTGGGACCCACAAGGACATACGTATACTACCACGGACACCTATGACCCTGTAGACCATGTTTACACCGTGCCTGGCACTTATCAGAGGACTTACAAGAACCAGATGGATTGCGACAGCATTGTTAGGATTAAGATGGCTTTCGACTATACGCCGCATCCTACCGAAATCTATCCCATGGATACGACCGACCAAGCCCCCCACTGGGTCGTCACTGCCACCGAATTTCAAATCAACGCTTACGATTTCCATTTGTGGGACACCAACCCGGAATGCTCTTGGGATACGGTTACGTGGAGTTTCGAGGAACCCAATCGATGGGTGCTTGAACCTTTTGGCGAAAAGGGCAAGTGTTGTAAAGTGTATGTGCTGAAT
>DAIOUZ010000118.1:7860-8152 GCA_036759285.1 Candidatus Limiplasma sp.
GAATCATGTGGACGACACGGTTTGGCTGAATGCCCGTGCCTTCAACCATTGTGTTGCTGATGAGGGAGTCGTTCAAAGATATTGGTTCATTTGCTCATTCTATGACATTGATGAATACGGCCCTTCGACAGGCTCAGGGACCGTTGGATTTGAAGTGATTCCCAATCCGAACAACGGCCAAATGAAGTTTGTCTTCGACCATCTTACTGGCAAAATAGACATCAAGGTGTATGACATGAGGGGCGCTCTGATTGATAACATACAGACTTATAATGAAATAGGGTCTAATTCC
>DAIOUZ010000118.1:8162-8409 GCA_036759285.1 Candidatus Limiplasma sp.
ATGCAATACAATTTAAACGGCGGTTATGGCGTTTATTTCTTTGTGGCTACTGGAAAAGAAGGTGTAATGGCCAAAAAAGTAATTGTCAGATAAATGTTTGAATGATGAAAAACAGAATAATCATATCGGTTTTAGGTTTCTTCGTCGCGGGTAGCATGCTGTTGCATTCCTGCACGAAAAACGATGACAATACCATCGCTCTCATCGGGACGGAGTATTATGTCGACGACATCCTTTCTGTGATTCC
>DAIOUZ010000118.1:8419-10273 GCA_036759285.1 Candidatus Limiplasma sp.
GATTCCCGACTCATTGCAGACGCAGTTTCTCGCTGAGTTTGGCAGCATCCCATCTGGATATGTCCCTCCCAAGATTGAGGGTAGTTATGTGATGGATCCAAAGTTGCGGGTGAGCTCCAATGTGGAAGTATGGCCGCTGCAAATCCAAGAACCTAACATGTATTTTCGGTTTTCGAGCCAACGAAACGGCCTCATTGAGATGACTTTGAATGAGTCGATCGAAACAGTGACGGATACTGTCTTTGTTTGCGGTAGCGGCAATGCTTTTGCTGTCTATGTCATTGAGGAGAAGGCATACGAGATTGTAATCAATAACCAAACCTATCATGCACGGATGAAGCGAGGGGTCATCATGAAAGGACAAGTGGTTGCCGACGGGCTTAAAGACTTCCGTTATGCTACCATTATCATGGAGACCGAAGATGATTCCAATGGCCAAATAGGTCAGTATGGCAACGGGTCCTATTTCATCTACAGGGATGGTGATGGGATAGCAAAAAATCAGGATTGGTAAAACTGTGAAGCGATGAAAAGGTATTTGATAATCATAGCGATATGGCTGGGCATTGGTAGTGTTTCTTTTGCTCAGATGAGCAAGAATCAGCCAACGGGAGAGGCGGTCGCCATCGGTGTGAAAGGCGGATTGAATGTGCCAAGGATGCTGTATTTTAATAATAAAGCGTTGAGCCAACTGCCTCAAGCCTTTACCTTTACCCCGATGGGTGGCCTGTTTTTCGACATCCCGATAGGTAACGTGCTGGCGCTGTCGCCCGAGTTTGTGTATCTGCAACGCGGCACCGACATGAGCTACGAACATCGTCCTTCGGGTGCTCAGGTACATTATTCAATGTCGGTGCATTATGTGGATTTCCGTCTTCCTTTTGAACTACGTTGGCCCATCAGGCCTTATTTTCAGCCTTATCTCATGGCGGGTGCCGAGGGGGGAATGCGTTTGGGCGGTCAGATTCACATTGACCGAACGGCTCCCATTCAACTCGAACAGACCATAGACGTGGGCGATGCCAATCTGAATTTGATCCATGCAGGTGCTTTTGCTGGCATTGGAATACGAAGCCGAATCGGTTTGGGGAGCCGTCATATCCTTCTCAAACTCAGTGCTTCAGCCCATCAAGGGTTGCTCGACAGCTATTCGGCAACCGAGAAGGAGGGAAGTGTCCCTGCGGTTAACGTCAATGCGTATCAATTATCAGGTTGGCGTCTGCCTCAAGGCTTGGAAGTTTGTCTGGCCATAGCCATTCCTTTGGAGAAGCACGTGGATGATGCTTGCGCTACCTTCGCTAACGACCGTTACCGTCGTCACGGGAAGGGCAGGCATCTGTTCGGATTCTGAGTTATTCCAAATAAGTATATCCGTAAAGTCCCGAGCGGTAGTTGGACAGGAATTCCTTGCCTTCCTCGACCGAAATCTTGCCATCCTTGACGCACTTGGTGACCCAGGTCTCCACTGTGCGAACAAGTTTCTTTGGGCTGTACTGTACATATTCCAGCACATCGGCAACGGTCTCGCCATCGATGACTTGGTCGATGTAATAACCCTTTTCATCCACTGAG
Source organism: Candidatus Limiplasma sp. (assembly GCA_036759285.1). Classification (GTDB taxonomy): domain Bacteria; phylum Bacteroidota; class Bacteroidia; order Bacteroidales; family F082; genus Limimorpha. Next base: position 9,992 of record DAIOUZ010000118.1, read on the forward strand.
ACGTGCACGGCGTTGGTGTCGCCGAACAGGTTGTGCATGTCGCCCAAAATCTCCTGATAGGCACCCACGAGGAACACACCGATGTAATAATGTTCTTTGTCGCTGAAGCTATGCAGCGGGATGGTGTGCTGTGTCGACTTGGCAACGAAGTTGGTGATTTTGCCGTCGCTGTCGCAGGTGATGTCCTGCAAGGTGGCCAGGTGGGTCGGGTTCTCGTCGAGTCGTTGGATCGGGATGATGGGGAAGAGCTGGTCGATGGCCCAGAGGTCGGGCAGCGACTGG
>DAIOUZ010000119.1:0-562 GCA_036759285.1 Candidatus Limiplasma sp.
TGACTTGTGCGGTGCTGCTGCAACCGCCTTGTGGGTTGGTGACGGTGACGGTATAGGTCTGGGTGGCTTGCAACGGCACGGTTTGGGTGGTCTGTGCATTGGGGTTGACCACCATGTTGGCGGGCTCCCAATGGAAGTTGAAAGTTCCCGTGGTACCTGCACTGGCCGTGAGGGTAGAAGTTCCACCATAGATGACAGTGCTGGGTGAGGCCGTGGCTGTAGCAATGGGTGCAGCATACACAGGTACGGTTTGGGTCTTTTGGTCAGTGCACAAACCGTTGCCGCAGGAAACTGTAAGCGTCACTTGGTAGTTGCCGGCTTGAGCATAGGTGTGCGAGACGGACTGACCGCTACCTGTTTGTCCATCGCCAAAGTTCCATTGGTAGTTTTGGATTTGTTGTCCAGAGGGGTTGGTGGTGGAAGTACTGGTGAATTGGGTAGGTGTACCTTTACAAACCGAGGTGTAGTTGAAGTTGGCAGTGGGTTGAGGATAGATGACCACAGCTTCGGTTGTGGCACTGTTGCTCTGGCTGCCCACGGTGATGGTGCAGGTGTATTGACC
>DAIOUZ010000119.1:572-4895 GCA_036759285.1 Candidatus Limiplasma sp.
GCCATGTTCATAGTGCAGTTGGGGCGGGTGGGATTCTGCTGGTTGGAGGTGAAGCCTGCCGGTCCCGTCCAGCTATAGGAGGCGCCAGCTTGTCCTTGTGCGGTCAGATAGATGGTCTCGCCAACGCAGTATGGGCCGTGTCCATCAACCAAAGGAGGCATGATGCCGCAGTTGGTGGTACCAGTGCCGATATTTGAGAATGAAATGTTACAGGATTGGTTCGAGTAGTTGGTGATGAGCAAGATGTAATATTGACCGCTCTGGGCGTTGTTGATATAGCAGTTTTCAGTAGAGTTGGCACTATAGCTGCAGTCCACCATATTGCTGCACGAAAGTTGGCTGCAAGCGGTGTTGATGTCGCTGAAAGGTCCCCAGCAGTCAAAGTCGATGTCGTGGCTGGGCGTACTGTACATATAGATGTTCAAGTTACCAGGCTGGTCGATCTGCATGTAATAGAATGCCGGGTTTGGAGTCGTGGAAAGGCAATTTGAGCTGCTACCGTTAGGACGGACGAAGCCTGAGCAATAATAGGGCGGCGTACTTGAGCCGAGGTTGCCGGCATTCACACCAGCGGGGAATTGATATAGTCCGTTGTCGGTGCAGAAGGGTTCGGCACCGTCGCAGGTGGCATTGCCGTCACGGAGCTGGCGGTGGAAGTCTTCATTGATGGCCAAGAAGACGGGGTCCTCAAGTTGGTAACGCCATTCCACAAACAGACGTCCCCGTTCGTTTTTGTCTAAGTTGCAGTAGGCCATCCATTCGACGCTGGTTCTTTCGAGGAAAGCATCGAAGTCGGCATTGGCATTGGATTCCTCACAGATGTAGGTGTCAGACACGTAAATGTCCAACTTACCTTCATCGTCACTGAGTCTATAAAAGAAAAACTCATTCTCTTCGATGGAATGCAGGATGAAGACACGTTCTTCAATGCTTTGCACATTGTGAAAGTTAAACTCGGTCAACTTAGTTTGCTGAGGTTGTTGTCCGAATTGCCTTAGCGGAATAAGAGCCAACAGCAAGGCGACTAAAAGGATTCTGGTGTGCTTTTTCATATTGCAGATGTTTGATTTGTTTATTCTATTTTGTTGCTAGTATACAAAAGTGCATAAATAACCGACAAATATAGAAATAATTCTCTATATACCAGCAAAATCGTGCGAAAAAAACAAAAAAAAGCGGCCGAAACCGCTTTTTTAGTTTGTCATGACCCTTGGTTAGGGTTGAATCACCACTTTTTTGGTCACTGTGCCTTCCTTGCAGGTGGCCACGAAATAGTAGATGCCATCGGTTCGTTTTTTCATTGTGTAGGCATAGATGTACCATCGTTGTAGGTTTCGAAACTGTCGATGAGCATGCCTCGCATATCGTACACCTTAATGTTGATCAGGCCTGAAAGCGATTCAAGATGCAGGTTCATCTGGCCGTTGTTGGGGTTGGGCACGACATCGAAATGGACGGTACTTGTCGAAGAGCCGTGGTCATCTATGCCATAGAACGAACACACCAGCCAATACTTCTGTTCCGTGCTTGCACAATGGTTGTGGGCGCGGGCCCTAAGCCAGATGGTGTCGTCGACGTGGTCGAGCACATACAGCCTACAGCATTTGCCTTTCTCGCCGAAGGGCTCGAGGACCCAGTCGGGAGCTTCGTCGCAGCTCCAAGTGACGGTGTCCCAAGAGCAGTTCGGGTTGGTGTCCCACAGATAGAAGTCGTATGAGTTGATCTGGAACTCGGTTGCCGTGACCACCCAGTGCGGAACTTCGTTATTTGGATCCATGGGGAAGATGTCGTTGGGCACAGGTGTGTAATCGAGTTTCACGGTCATGCTGACCACACTGTCGCAGCCATGGATGTCGCTGTAGGTCCTGAAATAGGTTCCCGATTCGGTATAATACCAATCTTCGTGGTCGGTAACAGTGATTTCGTGTCCTTCGGGATCCCAGAAATAGCTGTCGCAATGTCCGTTTTCGACCTCAAATGCGTATGCCTGATTGGGATTGACGGAGAGATGGAGCGTGATGAGGCTGTCGCAACCATGTATGGTTTGGGCAGTGTGATAGTAATTGCCTTGGCTGTTTAATACTTGTCCGAAGAAGTAATAGGTGTCGTTCTCGCAGATGGCCTCATACATGTCGGAGGCTTCGTTAGGATAAACTGTGACACTCACGCTAACGATTTGTTCGGTGAGTCCATCGCCCACATGACAGGTGTAGGTGGTGACGCCAACGGGTGGTGTGGCCACTGGGTTTTGTACGCTGGGGTTGCTCAAGGTGTTGGCAGGCGACCAACTATACGTATATTCCCCTGTGCCCGCCACGGGAAGGGCATGGAGTGTCGTGGATTCGTTTTCGCAAATCTCGTATTGGTCGGCCGTTGCCGTAGCCGTCAAGTCGGAGCCTGCCATGTTCACGGTGGCTTGTGCCGTGCTGGTGCAGCCGCCTTGCTGGTTGGTCCCGGTGACAGTGAAGACCTGCGTCTCTTGGATGGGAACGGTCTGGGTGGTCTGTGCGTTGGGGCTGAGCACCATGTTGGCGGGCTCCCAATGGAAGCTGAAGTTACCAGGGGTGTCCACAACCGCGGTGAGGGTGGCCGTGCCGCCATACACCACTGAGCTGGGGTCGACGGTGGTCGTGACTGACGGAATGGCATAAACGGGAACGGTCTTAGTGATTTCGTCGGTGCAGCGTCCATAGCCCGTATGCACGGTGTGTGTCACTTCATACTCGCCAGGCGCGGCGTAGGTGTGCGACACGTTGGGTCCTTCAGCGGTTTCACCGTCACCGAAGTCCCAATAGTAGCCCGTGATTTCCTGTCCTGAAGGATCGGTGTCGGCGGTGCTGTTCAGAAGGGTGGGGGTGCCTTCGCAGACGGAGTTGAAACTGAAGTCGGCCTCGGGCATGGCATAGACGATGACCTCGGTGGTACCCGTGGTCGTTTGGCCATTAACGGTGGTGACACAAGTGTAAGTGCCGCCCATCTCAAAGGTGCAGTTAGGACGCGCGGGGTTTTGTTCGGTGGAAGTGAAGCCGTCAGGTCCCGTCCAGACGTAGGTGGCACCGTTTTGGTGGGTGACGGAGAGTTGGATGGTCTCGCCGACGCAATAAGGTCCGCCGTTGGTGGCGATGCCGGGCAGGATGCCGCAGTCGGTGGTGCCAGGACCTGAGCCTTCAGTCTTGGTGAAGGTGATGACACAGGGCTGCTGCGAGAAGTTGGTGATCATCAGGATATAATATTCTCCCGTCTCCGGCACGTGGTAGTTGACGGTGCCGTGGTTAGCGTCATGATAGTGCTCCCATTCTTGAAAGCCCAAAAAGATATCTTCAGAATAACTTGCGGAATAATTGCAGTCGATGATTTTGTCGGTAGTCAATTGAATCACGCAAGGCGATGTCGGGTCGGTGTAGGGTCCCCACATGCAGAAGTCGATGTCTCTTTCGGTATAATAGTTGTTCGGGTCGTGTCCTTCCATGTGGATGATGAATTGCCCTGGCGTGTTGATTCTCATGTGGTACCACGAAGGGTTGTAGGAACTGCCGATGCAGCCGTCGTCGAAAGCATAGCCTTCAAGCTGGTCGGCTGTTTGGGAAGAGGTGGCAGCCTGGAACTCAATCACGTCGGAAGTGCAGAAGGGGTCGGAATCCACACAGTGGTTGTTCTCCAACGTGGACCTGTTGAGGGCAATGTCCATGGTGATGGAGGTGAAATGCACGGGCGAGACATTGGCCTTCCAGATAGCGACCAGTTCCTCGAGGTCAACCTTGTCGATTAATCGAAAGGCGGAGTATGTGTTGTTGTAGAAAGCTTCAAAAGTGTCAAGGAAAGTGCCTTCCTCGTTGTCGTCATCGGGGGTAAGGACAAACAAGCCATTTTCATTCTCCGGTGTGAGGACGAAGCGGTTGTCGTGGCTGAGGTTGTAGAGCAGGTACAACCTGAAATCGATGTTGTCGATCTCGAAGAAATTCAAGACGATGCCTTCATCTGCGTAGGGTCTATAAGGCGTTTGTGCCCACGATTTCAGGGGCATGACGGCCAGCATCATGACGATTATTGCGGCTTTGGTGAATTTGCTCATGGTGAAAAAAGGCTTGTTCATTGATGTGCTTATTTTGTCAAGTTTTTTTAATTAGTTGTATATTAAAGTTTTACAGTAGATTATCTCTAATGTTTGATAGGCTCATTGCGAGCAAATCAACCGCAAATATACATAAAATCCTTGATAATAGGGTTTTGGAGTGAAAAAAAGCAAAAAAAAGCACAGATTCCCAAAGGGAATGGAAGGATAATGTTTTATGAACCGCGGCGGTAAAAGCAAATTACCAGCTG
>DAIOUZ010000119.1:4905-10193 GCA_036759285.1 Candidatus Limiplasma sp.
CCATTCCCCGAACGAAGCGAGGGGAATCTCTATCGCTTCACCGCCACCCGCGCTACATGGCTTCTGCCATCGACATCGGTAATACGCAGCAGATAAACCCCTTCCGCCAAACCGCTCAAATCAATTTCATTCGTCCCTAGCACCGTCTTCACCAGCTGGCCCAAGGCGTTATAGACCCGCATTTCAGCTGCTTCTGCGCCTTCGAGTTGGACAAGACCTGAAGTGGGATTGGGATAGAGTTTGATGCCGTTGAATTGAGCAGTCTGGTCTTCGATTTCTGTCACATCCATGTCACAGAACACTGGCAGCTGCTGATACGAGAAGCCTATGCTCGAATCGCACCAACTGAGCAGGTCGTAGCCGTTATTGCCAAGTATCTCTGTATTGAAACTGAGCGCATCAAGCAGGTCGTCGGTTGAAACGGTCTCTCCGTTGAGCAAAAACGTGATGGCTTCCGCAAACTTCCAATGCCCGCGGTCCTCATCGGTATAGAGCAAAACATCTTGGATGATACCATAGTTTTCACTTGCCGGCTGGTCGTCCAAATCAACATAGTTCCCCCAAGCATCGCGCAAACGATTGTAATAACAGTTATAGATTTCCCCGCTATTAGACTCGGTTATACCGTTTCTTGGCCCTGGGCCGCCACCATAACCCGGAAAATTAAGGCACACGCCGATATAGCTGTAACAGTTTTCAATCCTTCCATAATTGTCCGCTCCTACCAAACCGCAGTGTTCCGACCAACTCATCTGCTCAATGATGGAAGCGCAATTGTATATGGACGAAGCTGGGGAAGCTCGATTGACAAGGATACCGGGAATTCCTCTAGTCGGAATTGACGACTGATATAGCGGACAGTGCACCATGCTGTTGGAAATGGTCGAACTTTCGCAACTATTAACGAAAGGTGACATGTCGCTTTCAATATGCATTTCGCATTCCACGAAACAACGGTCGATGTGGCTGCCCGATTTGATGGTGTTGGCCAGAAAACCTCCGCCGCAGTTCCCCATGTTTTGTTGTGCTTCGTAATAACCGTCTTTCAGGATGATGTTGGAAAGGGTCGCTCCCGAAACCGTGCCGAACAGCCCCATGCCATAATAATAGTCGTCGCCATTGGTCATGGTCAGCCCTTCTATCAAATGCCCTTTTCCGTCGAAGTTGCCCTGAAACACGGTCGGCACATCCCCTTTCCCTGCGATGGGAAGCCAAAGCGCTCCAGAGAGGTCGACGTTGTCCTCAAGACTTACCGTCCGACCTTCAAAGTGGTCGATTTCCTGTCCGTTAAGACCATTGGTCAGGGAGACAAGCCATGCCATAGCTTCAGCCGTATAGATATACACGTCGCCGTTGGCATCCACCACATAACCCTCCGGCTGCTCCGTCACGAGGTCTCTCCAGTATTGATTTGGCAAGTCCCGGGAATTTTCTCCATTCGGGTCTTGACCTAACACAGAAAGTGCCAGAGCCAATAAAGATAATAATAACAAATCTCGTTTCATAGTTTTAATCTAATGTTTTTATTGTTTAATAAAGAATTGGGGATTCGTAATCCCTTTTTTATGTTGTCATTCCTTCACCCACCTCCCGCTTTCAGCCTCCTTGCCGTTGGCATACACTTTCCAAACATACATCCCTGCAGGCCAAGCCTCGGCATGGATTGTCGTGACACCTCCCGTGAGGGCTTGGCTGTGCACCTGTCTGCCGCTTGCGTCATACACTTCCATATAGGCGTTCTTCAAACCCGTACGGATGTTGAGCACGTCCTGGCCAGGGTTGGGATAGGTGATGGCTGTCTTCAGTCCGTATGCGTGGGCTTCCTCGATGCCGTCAAAGGCATCGGCGGGATATTTGTTGACCGCGTTCGACATGATGTCATTATACATATTAACCACTAACGATACCAGCACCAATCCTCCGTCAGCCGTAGCTTTGATAGCTGAGGCAGAATAGTTTCTCCCGTCACCGAACGAGCCGAAAAACAAAGTGGAGATAGTGTCGAATTCCGGCGTCAGATGCTCCATTACTATCCACGAGTCGGAATCGGGATCAAGGCTAGACTGTGCATGCAATGAATAGGCGAAATACAGGCTTTGGTCGGCCAAGAGATCAACGCCATTATAGTATGCAATCCAGTCATTCATAAATGGATAAACGTCGTTTTTCCGCTCCACATACCTGGCGATTGGGGTGCTTTCCCCGCCGTTGACGTCATCGTCATACTCATACAAGACGCAGCAATAGGCATAATCCCTCTCTGAGATTGATGAGGTCACATAGGTTGTTCCATGTGGACTGCGCATGACATTCATATTCTGGAAAAAGTCGTTATTAAATGGATGGAGCGCACTCGGATGGCGGAAATAACGGGTCCGCACTACGTTAAAGTCATGGTCCAAATAGACAAGGTTGTTTTGGTTCTCGCTGACAACAGCATACGGGAAGCCATAAAACAGGTAAAGATTGTCTTCTTTGACAAGGTGGTGACGGCAATACAGCCAGCTGGGAGGTGTTCCCATATAGTACCCGCCGCAATAGCTCGCCCTGTTGATGATGTTGCCCTCAAAATCCATCCGGAAGAACACTGTGGAATCGTTGCCGCGAGGTTCGTCGCGGTCAAAAGAAACCGTTTTGGTATACACACCCACAATATGGCCATCATCATCGACAAAAGCACTGACCAGAAAAACTTGTCCGCACCTGTAATACAAGAACGGGTTATCCTCGTTTCTCCATTCGAAGGTGTCGATGGGAATTTCAATTTCATGGCTTTCGGCTATGGAAAGGTCGTCGTCAAGCTTGTACAAGCCAAAGATACAGTGGTCGGTAGGAGGATCGAAATTCTTGAAGTGGTTGGACGAGCAGGTGTCGTGGTCGGGGCTGTAGGTGATGATGATATACACGTCTCCCGAACTGCTTTCCAAAACATGGGGCACACGACCATAATAGCCTTCCTTGCCGTATTGCTTCCGCGCGAGTTCAGTTCCATCGGGAGAGAGAGACATCAGTTCGGGCCACGATAGATACCACTTATAGTAATCGCATTCATCCTTATAGACGTTTTCGCCTGCCAGCAAAATCCTTCCATCCGACAGCTCGTAAGGTTCAAAATACATGCAATAAGCGCTGTCCCCTTCATTCCAGCTTTCATCCCAAACCCATTCCGGATACTGCGCCGAAGCCTTGGCCCCGCATAACAAGGCCAAAACTATAATTATCAATCGGTTATACATATCTTGTTGATTTAGTTAGTATTTTACATAATAGATTTGTGTTTGACAATCGAATGCAAACTTACAATTACTATACATTTGAGACAAGAAAAATCGGATTCGGTTTTTTCGGTTTTTACGCTAACAACTTGATTTCTAGTTTATCATGTATTCATGGAGAATGATAGCAATTCGGTTTTCGGAACCAAAAATTGTTTTCAATCTTTTTTCACGTTCCCATATCGTACTGATGGAGTTTTGCAATAAAACGGCGATTTGAATATTGTCTAATCCGAGGAGGCACAGATAACAATATAGAAAATCCTTTTCCTTCATTTCAGGATGTTGCAGTCTTAGTTTCTCAAACAACGAACTATAATGTCTCAAGGCTGCATTCTTGAGTTGGGCTTTTTGAGCATCGGTGAGAGCGATGTTGCTATAGGCGGAAACAGGAACATTGGATTTGAAAGAATTATTCTTGTCATTGCAAACAGCAAGGATTTGCTGACAAATAGGTTCCTCAACGTAGCTTTCCACTCCATTTGGCTGTTGTGTAAATGATAATGGGTTAATTGAAGACGCCGTTTTTTCTTGTTCTTTAAGTGCCGCGTTGCTCCGCTTAAGTCTTCCAGCCAAAGCCGCCTGCTGCATCTTATGGGAATTACGCTCCGTTTCAAACATGGTTTCAAGATGTTTCTTGCCTCGACTGCTTCTTCGATACAATAAACCGATGATCAGTAAAACGACCAACATAGTAAATTTGAATTGTTTTCCCATCTCTTGCTGGTGTTCCTTTTTCAACCTTGTCTGACAGTGTGTTTTGTATAGTTCTGTCAATTGTGATTTAACAGCACTTTGATTCTCCTCTTGGTTGGCAAAGGGAACTAAAAAATCAGCGTATTCAAGGATGTCATTATCTCTTCCTTGTATCTTACAGATTTCAACCAACCACTCTGCAGTTTGTTTTTTCATTGCAGTTTTTTCTGTGTTATTATACACATTGTTCAAGTAATACCAAGCTGAATCAGGTTGTTTTTCAAGATAGAATATTTCACCTATCGTAAAACTATGCAATATGCATTCCGTCTTACTATTTGCCAGGTTTATCAGATGACGCAGTTGCGTCAAGGTGTTTTTTTGTAAACCTCTCATTTTGTATTTCAAAACTGTTTGTCGAGCAGAGATGTCCCTATACAATAAACAATTTGTATCATTCAACAATGTAGTTGCATTTTTATAATAATAATCAGCGCTATCTAATCGCTCCATAATATCATAATGAATACCAATTTCGCACAGCAACCAGGCATTATGCCAACTTGGAACATCCAATTCTTGGTTTGAAGCAAGAGATAATTGTGCGAAATAAATTGCCTGTTCATGCAGGTACATATCGGAAAACAATGAAGACAATCTTGTGTATGTCAACGCCATAAACTTTGCTTTTTTCCCCACCAATTCCTTTTCCTTAAAACGCCCCTCCATCACATCCAATGCCCTCATGTATTCCTTGCAGGCTGGTACCACGCTGTCGTTTTCGTAATAGCCTACACCATTGATATAATGGGCGCGAGCATCCAAAAACGCGATATGTTGGGTGGATGTACGCCGTGCGGTCCTACCTATTCGGGGCTGTCGGGACACACCGGGTGTGTCCGCCAACACCATTAACGAATCGAAATAACCAACGGCCTGCAACAATTCCGTGCGGTTGGTTTGGGGATAATCGTTTTTGTATAGCAATTCGGATAACAAGAGGTTGGCGTAATGGCGGTTGTAGGCTGTGGCGGTAGAGACGCAAAATTCGGCGTCTCTACAAGTGTCAAAATACGGCAGGAGACAGGCTAGGGCACTGTCGGGCTGGTGCCATAGAAGGCTATCGATGGCACATAGTTCGGGGGACGGCCCTTCGACACTTCGACCATGCTCAGCGACCGCGGGCTCAGGGACCTTAACGCAGGCGGCAAGGGCGAACAAAAAAAATCCTATGATGAAAAGCTTTGTTTTCATGCCTGCAAAGATAAAAAGAAAAAGTAAAAATGAATACAGATTCCCAAAGGGAATGGAAGGATA
>DAIOUZ010000120.1:0-10178 GCA_036759285.1 Candidatus Limiplasma sp.
CGGCCTGCACCTACGACATCGACGACACCCCGCCGTTCCCCATCAACCGCGAGGCTTTGCACAACGCCATCGTCATCGCCTTGCGTTCGAATCTGAACATCGTGGGCGAGGTGCATATCACTCGTAAGCAATACCTCGATGGCTCCATCCCGACGGGCTTCCAACGTACCGCCATCGTCGGCGTGGAAGGCCTGCTCAAGCTGCCGAAGAAGGACATTCGCCTCATCCAGTTGAGCATCGAAGAGGATGCCTGCCGCGAAATCAGCGACATCGGCCACCGCCGCATCTATCAAACCGACCGTCTCGGCGTGCCGTTGATTGAAACCGTGACCTATCCCGACTGCAAGAACCCCGACGAGCTGCGCGAGACCTGCGAATACATCCGCTTCCTCGGCCGTTCCACAGGTCTTGTCCGCACGGGCATGGGCGCTGGACGTCAAGACGTCAACGTGAGTTGCACAGGCGGCACCCGTATCGAGTTGAAGGGTGTGCAACACGCCAAGTGGATTCCCGAGTTGTCGCACAACGAGTGCTTCCGCCAGTGGTCACTGGTGCAGTTGCAAGAGCGCCTTAATCGTGAAATCGGCAAGGAAGGCTGGAAGGTGGAAGTGGCCGACGTGTCATTCCCAACCGATTTCCTGCCTATCCTCGACAACAAAGCCAAGGGCGGTGCCATGAAGCTCATCAAGCTGCCGAAGTTCCGTGGTGTGCTCTCGCACTTCACCCAACCTGGCAAGATGTTCGCCGATGAAATCGCCGACCGTCTGAAAGTTATCGCCTGCCTCGAGCGTCCCAACATGCTCCACGACGAGATGTTTGAACCCGTTTTGACCCGTGCACAGTGGCACAAACTGGGCAAGCGTCTCCATGCCACCGACGAGGACGCCCTCGTCCTCGTTTGGGGTCCCAAGGAAGACATGCCCACCGCCATCGAGACGGTGGAAGAGCGTTGCCTCATGGCCTTCGACGGCGTGCCGAAAGAGACCCGTAAGGCTGTCTGCAATGGCATCACCATCTTCGAGCGCGTACTCCCTGGTGCCGACCGTATGTATCCCGACACCGACTCGGCCCCCATCCCGCTCGACCCCGCTTTCATCAAGGCCATGCGTGCCGAGTTGCCTACCGAAATTATCGACCGTTACTACAAACTCAAAGAGTGGAACGTGCCTGAGGACTGCTTCAGATACATCTTCGCGAAGAACTGGTTCCCCGCCATGGCCGAAGTCGTCGAGAAACTCGGCGTGGACGGCCGTACTGTGGGTCGCTTTGTCGGCATGAGATTGAAGCACCTCTTGGGCAAGAACCCCGCCTCGAAGTTCAACGACGAGACCCTGTTCAAGCTCTTCGCCTTCTTGAAGGATCAAGGACTGGACTACCGTCTGGCTTGGAACATGGCTCCCGCCTTGGTGGAAGACGCTTCAATGCCAATGGAGCAAGTGCTCAATAAGATTGGCTTCAAGCGCTTTGCTAAGGACGACCTGCTCACCAAGCTCGACAACCTCTGCGCTGGCTTTGCCCCGAAGAAGAAATCCTGCACCGACCTCGACCGCCAGAACTGGATCATGGGTCAGATGAAGGAAGCGATGGGCAACATCGAAATGAAAGAATTGGCTAACAACATCAAATAAAGAAGAACATGGCTGAAGATTTTTTCCAAGGATATTGGGGTGCCTCGCTTGAGGTGCTCAAGAAATATAACTGCCGCGTGTGGAGTCAGGCCGAGTGCCAGACCACGGGTGGCCTCTTCAAAGGCACAATCCTGCCTCGCGCCGCCTTCCAAGACGACCAACACATCGTCATGAAGGTCAACACGGGCTACAACATCGGCGTCGACATCAGCACCATCACGGGCATGGTCGAGACCGACTACAAGAAAGCCAACTACCACATCCCGGAGAAGGAATTCCCCTACACCGAGGGCCTTCCGCACGTGAAGCTGCTCGGCACGGGTGGCACCATCGCCTCGCGTCTGGACTACCGCACGGGTGCCGTGATTCCTGCCTTCTCGCCTGGTGAATTGTATGGCGCTGTGCCGGAGTTGGCCGACATCTGCAACCTCGACACCGAGAAGGTGTTTGCCGTGTTCTCCGAGAACATGTCGCCCAAAGAATACATCGCCTTGGCCAAGAAGATTGGCGAGGAAATCCAGAACGGCATCGACGGCATCGTCATCGGCCACGGTACCGACACCTTAGCCCACACCGCCGCCGCTCTGACCTTTATGTGCCAAAACCTGCCTGTGCCGATCGTGTTGGTCGGCTCTCAGCGTTCGTCAGACCGTCCGTCATCCGATGCTGCCTTGAACTTGATGCATGCCATGACCGCTGCCGGTCACGGTGATGTGGCTGAGGTGATGGTCTGCATGTTTGGTCCCACCTCCGACGAGTACGGTTTCCTGCACCGTGGCACACGTGTGCGTAAGATGCACTCGTCCTATCGTTCCACCTTCCGTACCATCGGCGACACGCCCGTCGCCACCGTCGACAGAAAGAACGGCGTGGTGCCGATCAAGGAAGTCTACAACCACCGCCGTGCTGACCGCGACGTGAAGATCATCCCGACCTTCGACGACCGCGTGGCCATCCTGTACTACTATCCCGGCATGAAGCCCGATGTGCTTGACGCATTGGTCGACAACGGCTATCAAGGCATCATTTGGGACGGCACGGGCTTGGGACACGTCAACCGTGGCATGTTCGACGCCATCCAACGTGCTACCGACAAAGGTGTGCACCAATACATGACCGTGCAGACCATCTGGGGTTATGCCCACATGTTCGTTTACGATACCGGCCGCGACTTGATGAACCGTGGCATCATCCCGGCACAGAACATGCTCGCCGAGACTGCCTACATCAAGTTGGGTTGGGCTCTGGGTCAGACCCACGACCGCGAGGAGGTGAAGAACATCATGCTCACCCCCGTCAACAGCGAGATTACTCCGCGTGAACCTTACAACGGCTACCTCGTTTATCAGGGTGGTGTGCCTGAGGTGGAGGAGTTTATTAGGAAGGTGCATAAGTAAACCTGTGATGCACGAAAAAAGGAGTCGCAATCGCGGCTCCTTTTTACGTATTACCCCAACTTTCCCGCTATTGTATTACACAAATCCCCAACATTCTTCAACTTGTTGAGTTCCCTGAGTTTAAACTTGATGCCGAATACATCCTCCACTTTGGTAATCATAAACATGTGTGTGAGGGAATCCCAGTTTTCGACATCGGCGGCGGTCATGTCGTCATTCAATTCAAGATTAGGCTCACCGAACACCTCTCTAAAAATAGGCGTGAGTTTCTCAATTACTTCATTTCGATTCATTTCTATTTATTGATTTTATTGATTAGTTTATTTGATTACAATTCTTTTTCAAGTAATAATATAGTGTCATCAGGATAATACTCCTTTATCAGATGATGACTTGAGGTGAAGCTTTTCATCACTTTAAATCCACAACGCTCATAAACCTTCAAAATCTTATCATTGTTTGCATACACATGACCTTGTATCTTCTTTGCTCCAAGTTCCCTTGCTAGTTCAATATGCATTTCATTTATACGGGGAACAAGGTGATGCCCGCGGTGTTCATTTACCGTATAAGCATACTCCCACTGGTACGCGCCCCACTCTCTTTCAATTTGGATGTCTTTCACTATTTCCAACTTCTTTTGAGCGTTTAAGACTTTTTCCATAGGGAAATAGTATTGAATAAGGTTGGATTTTAACACAAATGACGGTTGCTCGTCATCGTTGTAGCCCTCTAACCACCCTCCTTTTGCCGACACAACTTTACCTTTATATTCTGCCACAATAAAACTACTGATAGAAAACTCGCAGCCATCGATTTCTTCTTCAAGAATGTTGGTAAGGTATTGCCTCAATTCTTCTTCTGTCACATCAAAATAGTTTGCCAAGCCCAAGTGGTTTGTTGAACTCTTCTCGGCTTCGATAATGGTTGTGACAATAAATCCTACATCGGCAAGTGTTGCTTTTCGGAAAACATATTTGCTGTCGTCAATCATAATGCTTCTGCTTATCACTGTATCATTTCTTTCAATTTCACCTTGTCTGTCTTGTCGTTGGCGTTTAGCGGGAAGACAGGGACATAGAACAAACGAGTTGGTATCATGTAAGACGGCATCTTGGTACGCATGTAGGCAATCATTTCGTTGGGGTCGAACTCCTCAGACTCGACGAACATGGCGATTTCAGTCAGGCCGTCCTTGTTGTCAAACGCCATGCAGACCACATTCTTGTCGCTAAGGAACTCACGGGCGTGCCACTCTATCTCTCCCATCTCTACCCGGAATCCTTGTATCTTGGCTTGATGGTCGATACGACCTGAATACATGATGTCGCCGTCGGCATCTTTGAAGCAAAGGTCGCCTGTATGGTAGAAACGCATATTCACCCCATCTATTTCCTTATAGAAAAATGAACTGGCATTTTTTTCTTCGTTCTTCCAATATCCTTTGGTCACTTGATCTCCAGCGATGCACAACTCGCCTTTTTCACCAGGCTTACATTCACTGCCTTTCTCGTCTAATATGATGGCAGTGCAATTGGCCAATGGCTTACCAATAGATATGATCCCATTTATGGTTTTGTTTTCTCCCCACTTATTCAACTTGTAATAGGTGCAATACACAGTACATTCGGTCGGGCCATAGAAATCGTAAATCTCCGTGTTGGTGGCACAATTGTACCAATTTTTCATCAAATCCAAAGGACAAGCTTCGGCAGTAAGGATACAGGTTTTTAGGCTGGTGGCGTCAATTTCATCAAAATAGGGTTTGATATAACGGAGCATCGATGGAGCCATAGCACCAAAGGTCAGTTGATGGTCTTCTATCAAGCCACTGGCATAGATATATTTGATTTGTCCATAGGGGACGGTATAACAGCAAGCACCCTTGGTAAGGGGAACAAGAAAGCCTTGAACTGATACGTCAAATGAAAGGTCGAAACATTGTAAACAACGGTCTTCCTCTGTGATTTTGATGCTGGTCTGCCAGAAAGAATCCATGAATGCCGCCACATTTTGGCGCATCATCATTACTCCCTTAGGTTTGCCTGTGCTGCCCGAAGTGAAGAGGATGTAAGCCAATTCGTCATCCGAAACGCCTTCTTTCGGTTCAAGGCGGTCAACGGTGTATTCAAGTTGTGCAGTGTTTAGCACGCGGATGTTCTCATAACGGCTCGTTTTCGACGAATCAAGAACCAAGTCCAGTTCCACTTGCTCACAGATGTCGAGGCAACGCTTCAAAGGCCAGTTGGGATGGAGCGGCACATAGCAGTCGCCTTCCAGCCACAAGGCGATGATGGAAGCGTATGTCTCCAAATCGTCGTTGATGACAAGGCCGACTTTCGTGTTGTGATGGTACGTCTTTGTCAGTTGAATCCTGATCTTCGAGATGCATCGCCCGAATTGCGAATAAGTGTAATGTTCCTCGTTGATGCAAAAGGCAGGACGATCCGGAAACCTGTAAACGGCATTGACAATGTTATCCAATATGGTTTTGCAAAAAGATGTTTTCATTAGGTTGATGAGATTTCAGAAATCAGATGCTTTAATTCGATGCAAAATTAGTGAATTAATCTCAGATTACGCATAATTTTTTCGGTGAAAAGACTGCTGGTTCACGGAATTGTCATATTTTTGCAGCCTCAAATCAATAGGATTCGGTATTTTATGGTATTCAACTCCATTCCTTTTATTTTGTTTTTTGTTGTTGTCTTCTTCGTGTATTGGTTTCCCCTGAAGAAGAACACGAAAGCGCAGAATGTCTTTTTGTTGGTGGCCAGTTATTTCTTTTACGGGTATGCCAATTGGAAGATGCTACCTTTGCTGATGATTGCCACTGCGGTTTTCTATTTTTTGGGAATAGGGATAAGCCGGTCAGAATCGGAGAAAAAAGCATCTTGGTTAAGGGCTTTAGGCGTGGTGCTGGGGGTCGGTTTGCTGTTTTATTTCAAATACCTTAACTTTTTCATCGAGTCTTTTGCCCACCTTTTCGAGAGCATGGGGCTGCATACCAATTGGCACACCTTCAATATTATTATGCCTTTGGGAGTCAGCTTCTTCACTTTCAGGTTGATTAGTTATGTGATAGACGTCTATAACGGCGAGGTCGAACCTACTCAAGATGTTGTAGAGTTTGCCACATACATAGCGTTTTTCCCATGTATTCTTTCTGGCCCCATTGACAAGCCGAAGTTCATCAGCCAATTACATCAAAAACGTGAGTTCAATTACAACCAGGCCGTTGATGGAATGCGACAGATTCTTTGGGGCTTGTTCAAGAAGATGCTGGTGGCTGATAATTGCGCTGTATATGTTGAGGAGGTGTTTTCATCCTACGCGGATCAATCAGGGAGTACATTGCTTCTTGCGATAATATTTTACTCTTTCCAATTATATGCTGATTTTTCGGGATATAGTGATATGGCGATAGGTGTGGGCAAATTGCTTGGCTTTCGAATCACATGTAATTTCAATTACCCGTTTTTTGCCCTAAATGTTGCGGATTTTTGGCGTCGCTGGCACATGTCCCTAACAACATGGGTGACGGATTATGTGTTTATGCCTTTGAACTTTCGGTTCCGTCGTAGGGGTAAGGTCGGAATGATGTTGGCCATCATCATCAACATGGTGGTAGTGGGCTTGTGGCATGGTGCAAACTGGAAATATGTGTTGTTTGGAGTATATCATGGACTGCTATTTGTCCCACTTGTTTTGTCAGGTGCCTTTATGAAGAAAGACCAGTTGAAGACAAACAGAATCGGATTGCCTGTTTTGAAAGACCTTGGTCGTATGTTGTTGACCTACAGTTTGGTATTAATTGGGTGGATTATTGTCAGGTCTGGTAGTGTTGGGATGGCATGGGAGTATATTTGCGGAATTTGTAATAGGAGTTTATTTACCATCCCTATGCTTGTCAGTAGATTTTATTATATTCCCAAAGTGGTTTTTGCATTTATTATGTTTGTTGTAGAATGGTTGCAGCGGGGGAAAGAACATGGATTGGATTTGGGCTATGATATAAGGTATACTTGGCTCAGGTTTCTCTTATATCTTACATTATTATTATTAATTTGGGTATACTCTGAACCTGATGGAGCCACTTTTATTTATTTCCAGTTTTAGAAGCTTTAGAAATGAAACGCTTTATTATAAAGACATTGATAATTTTTCTTTTTACACTCATTATTGCAATAGTGATAGAATTTGTTGTTAGGGGTGTCCCTAATCCTTATCGGTATAAGATATCTCTAATTGAAAAACAAAAAGAAGATGTTCAATTATTGATTTTAGGGTCCTCTACTGCATATAATGGTATAAATCCAGGTTTTTTTGATAAAAAGGCACTGAATATGTCGTTGGGAGGGCAAGGGATAATGATAGATGCTTTTTTGGTGAATCGTTATTTACATCAAATGCCCAATCTGGAGGCAATAATACTTCCTGTTGGCTATGGAACTTTGTTTTTGCCCGATGTATTCGGATTTCCTGATGGTTTGATGAGTTATCGTGTTTATTATAAATATGATCCAAATTGTTTTTCGTTTGATAGCTATGAGTTTTTTCATAGGCATTCTGTTCGAGTGAAGCTTGAGAGATTGTTGCGTGGAGATATTCCTCAGTTTGCAGATAGTTTGGGTTTTCGTGGAGAAAACTTCATAGGCATAAATTTTAAGGGTGGGGGATTTGACTTTTATTTGGAAGCTGAAAATGCAATAAATGGGATGACTACAAAAGACCATAATCTGATTGATAAGAACATAAAGGCCTTACATCAGATTGCAGAATTATCTGAAAAAGCAAATGTTAAACTTGTTATTATTTCAATCCCGTTTCATAAATCATTTCGTGATCTTGCTTCCCCAACGCAATGGTTGTTTATAGATAGCGTTATTGATAGTGTAATAAAGAAATATGACAATAGCTTATATTTAAACTATTATTCTACTGCTTTACCTGATACTTGTTATGCAAATCCGTCACATTTGAATATATATGGAGCGGAATTGTTTTCTAAAATGCTTGCACATGATTTAGATTCAATGGGAGTTTTTCAACATTAAAAAAGTCGCGTTTTTTTTGATAGATTATTTTTCGGATACCATTTGTTTTTCGCATAAATTGAATTATTTATTACCTTTGCCTCCGCAAAACCATAAGGCTCAATGCTCTTCAACTCCATCCAATTCGCCATCTTTCTGCCGATAGTCTTCCTTCTCTATTGGTTTGTTTTCGACCGCTTCATCAGCAAGTTGAAGTGGCAACTGTGTTTTCAGAATGCCTTCGTGGTGGTGGCGAGTTATGTGTTTTATGGCTGGTGGGATTGGAGGTTCTTGCTGTTAATTGCCTTCACCTCGTTCTGCTCCTGGGGTAGCGGCTTGCTCATCGGAAAGGCGGAAACAAAGAATAAGGCAAAGACATGGACAACGCTCAATATTGTCTTGAACCTTGGCATCCTTGCGCTGTTCAAGTACTACGATTTCTTCGTCACAGAGTTTGCGCAACTATTCAATATTTCCACAAAGGGACTATTGTTGAAGGTGATACTCCCTGTTGGCATCTCATTCTACACATTCCAAGCGTTAAGTTATTCCATTGATGTTTATCGAGGAAAGATTAAGCCAACCAAAGATATCGTCGCCTTCTTCGCTTTCATCTCATTCTTCCCGCAGTTGGTGGCCGGCCCCATCGAGCGGGCGACCAACCTATTGCCGCAATTCCTAAAAAAACGCGAGTTTAACTACGATACTGCGGTTGATGGTATGCGACAAATATTGTGGGGTTTGTTTAAGAAGATAGTGGTGGCAGACAACTGCGCAATGTATGTCGACGAAGTGTTTTCAACCTACACTGAACAAAGCGGAAGTGCTTTGCTTCTCGCCGCCATCTTCTTCACCTTCCAGATCTACGGCGACTTCTCGGGTTACTCTGATATTGCAATAGGCACGGCCAAACTGTTCGGCATCAAGTTGATGCGCAACTTCAACGTGCCGTATTTCAGTCGTGACATAGCAGAGTTTTGGAGGCGTTGGCACATTTCCTTGACGACTTGGTTTCGCGATTATGTCTATATTCCGCTGGGCGGCAGCCGCGTTTCGAAAGCGAAAGTTGTAAGAAACACTTTCATCATTTTCCTTTTGAGCGGTTTTTGGCATGGCGCGAATTGGACTTTCATTGCTTGGGGTGCATATCACGCCATTTTGTTCTTGCCTCTGATATTGACGGGCAAGAACCGCAAGTACACAAACCAAGTAGCCGAAGGACGGTTTCTGCCGACATTGAAAGAAACTGGGCAGATGTTGCTGACATTTTTCTTGGCGGTGTTTGGGTGGATTATCTTTAGGGCGGAAAGCATTGGGATGGCTTGGGAGTATTTCCAAGGGATGCTGCAGTTTGGGACAATCAGGGCAAGTTACAGGTTCTTCACTTGGTCTGAAATGTGGCCTACGAATCTGTACATAATTATTATGATGGTTGTTGAATGGTCAGGAAGGGAAAAAGAATATGCTTTATGTGAGATTCAAAAGACCAAGGTGCTTAGTAATAGGTTCATACGTGTGATTTTTTATGCCGTTTTCTTGTTTGTTACATTCGCTCTTCGAGGTGGATCTGTTGAATTTATTTATTTTCAATTTTAGAGTATGAAACGTTTTATTGTTGATGTTTGTATCGGAGTTATTGCATTTTGCATTGTATGGGGTGCTGCAGAATATGAAATTGCAACCTGCGTTGTGAATAATTACTCGTATAAATATAGAACCGTTAAAGATAATCCTTCAATCAAAACACTTTTGGTGGGACATTCCCATTTCGAGCATAGTATAAACCCATATCTGATGGGAGATAGTGTTTTTGATTTTGCGATTAGAGCTCGCAGATGGATATATTTGGATGCCAAATTAGCAGAACAATTGTTTCCTACTATGCAGAATCTCAAAACAGTCATTTTCCCTTTGGGGTATGCTATGCCTTATGAATCTCTTCAATATCAACCGAATTCTGAAGGGAAAAAAGAAATCATGTATATGTACTCAAAATATATGAATGTATCATACGATGTGTTTCCTCAAAGTTATTTCTACAAATCTGCTTTATTGAATAATAAAATGGGCATAAAGTATTGGATGGATGTGCCTCATGACTCATTAGGATATAAAAT
>DAIOUZ010000121.1:0-5727 GCA_036759285.1 Candidatus Limiplasma sp.
CTGAACTATGATGTAGATAAGATAGTAAGCGATGATGAGAGTCCTATCCATCAAGTAACCGTTGATGACTTTTACATTGGAGAAACCGAAGTAAATCAAAAGCTTTGGGAGGCGGTTATGGGGAGCAATCCAAGTCGTCACATCGATGCTCAGTATGACCTTCCTGTTGAAAGCGTTTGTTGGTATGATTGCCGTGAGTTTATTGAAAAACTGAATGCAATTACAGGCTTGATGTTTCGGCTGCCGACTGAGGCCGAATGGGAATATGCGGCCACTGGAGGAAAAACTGGGCAGCGTTTCAAGTATTCAGGAAGCGATGAACTAAGTGACGTGGCAGTGGTAACCGATAACTATGGTGTGAAAACACATCAGTTAAGAGCAACCAAGCCCAACGCATTGGGGCTTTATGATATGACTGGCAACGTGTGGGAATGGTGTGAAGATTGGTATGGTTCATACGACCCATCAAAGCCGCAAATATCGAAGCGCAAAGTGCTTCGAGGCGGCGGCTGGTTGACTGAGCCAAGGTATTTTCGCGTTACCTTTAGGGAACTGGCTTTTCCAGAATGCCGGTATTATTGCTTTGGGTTGCGGTTGGCACTTACAAAGATTTAGGAAATAGTTATCACAAACATTAAAACAACAAATCAATGAAAAAGTTTATAATAATTGTCTTCGCGAGCATGATAATGCTCACTTTCACTCAATGTGGTAACAGCAATAACAACAGCAACCAAGGAGAAATAAAGGGGTCGAAAGAGTATCAAGAGTTATGCGCTGGCTTGTCAAAATGCTTGAAGGCCATCGACAAAGCCCAAGATTGCAGGGAGTTGAAGCAAGCATATAAAGATTATATTGACGAAATATACCATAGTGATATCGAAGTTGATGAAATGTGCACTGATGAAGAATTAAGGAAATGGGAATCCGATGTCGATGAACTTGAAAGAATATATGATGAAAAAGCGGAACAGCTGGGGTGCGAAAAACTGATTCGCAAAGGCTGGTAGAACAAGACGGTAGCATGATTATCAAAGCATATATGCAAAATCTGTGTAAAATGAAAACTCGTATATTGATACTTATATCTGCGATATTGCTGTCAATTACATTCTGTTTTGGCCAGGATGGACTTAGTGAAGCCATGTGCTTGAATACGTTAAAGACATGGAACAATGCCATAAACAATCGCAATGAGACACAGTTGGCCGATGTGTATTCCGGCGTGGTGAATTATTACCAGACTTGCCTAACCAACAATCAGGTACGTGAAAGCCATTCCCGCTTTTTTAAGAAAAATGCATATTTCCATCAGTATTACGACAACATCACGTTTGATTTTATCAACGGATGCCAGGCACAAGTTAGGTTTGACAAGCATGTTCAAACTGTGAAAGATGGGCCTTATACTACATACGTCTCTTATCTGCACATGACACTGAACTATGATGATGACGGTGCTTTGATTATCGGCGAGAGCGATGTCACTACTGACAAGAACCTGGAAAAACGCAAACCCGCAACAGTTAAGGTTGACAACGCCACACCATTGAATGCTATTTTTTGCGAAGCCAATGTCAACAAGCATTTGGATGCCTCTTACTGGGATCTCGTGGATATGGGCGCAAAGGAAGATGGCCCGCTGGCCAGCTTTCTATTGATAAGCGACCTCCCGAGAAGCAGAATTAACGGAATCATCAAAAAGGATTTCAAAGGACAAAAAGGCACTTACTATTGTGGCGGGTTTGTGTCAGGCGGTGAGTGCGGATGGCCAGTCATTTACATCTACAATCCATCGACGCATGAGATGCGTTGTATAGGTAGTGATGAAGACTAGTTTCGACGACGGAACCATTCTTTTTTATTGCATTTCGCAAGCTTTTTGCCTTTTTTGGTGGCCATCTTTTCGGGGCGAGGAATGATGTCTACTCTACCGAGGTCGAGGCGGTCGGCATCGAAACAGGCATCGATGGTGGGATTGCCTGTACTGTGGGTGCTGGTGTGTAGGCGGCAGGCTTCCTGAAGCATCCTGAATTGCTCATCGGATAGGTCTTTCAACAGGGTTTCCCTCAAACCTTCAATCATCTTGGCTGCGCGAGGGCCGTGCTCCTCGTCGTAGCTGTCATCTTCACGGCAACTGTCATGGAGATAGGCAAAAAGTCGTATGACGGTGACATCACATTCGGGCGTGGCCAGCAGCAGGCCGTTGCGCTCGACGCGCTCCCAATGTGAGATGCCATGCTTCTCGCCTAATGTCCAGCGGCTTATGGCCCATTGTTTTATTTGGTTGATGTCGACCATGGATTGAGGTTTTGCTGTGCAAAGGTACGAAAATGATTAATTCAATGCTTCGGCAGACTTTTTCATCACACGCTCGGCCAGTCGCATGGCGAGGATGGCGATGGGGATGGTCAATGCCATGACGACAATCAGCATGGGGAGGTTGTCGATGACAGGTTTCATCAGCTCGTCATAACCGGCAGGCATTTCCTCGACGGCAGCGGCAAGCGAGCCTTCGGTGTCGGTCCACCAATGAAGGGTGTAGGCGAAAAACGAGAAAGCGAAGGGAACGAAGCTCCAGCGGATACCTTTCAGCGTGTAGAAGCCTTTCATCTTTCTGAGAATCTCGGCCAAAGCGGTCAGAACAACCGTTCCAATGATGTAAGCCAGATCCGCTTCGCCCGCTATCAAGAACAGGACGAAGATGAATCCGTTCAGGGCTGTTGCCGCCCCGAAGCCACGGATGAGCGTGCAGGTATAGAGGTAGATAAAGGCGGACACCAGCGGCAACACCGCGCCGATATACGCATAGCATGCAGGGTGGATGGCGCCACTTGTAGCACCCAAAATGAACAAGGCCAGATAAGCGATGGCCATAAGGAAGACTTTTAATGCTGTTTTCATAGGCTTACTTTTAGTTGTTTGACACTGCAAAGTAATGGCCATTTCAAAAACCGTGAAATCCCTATTGATGGGTAATGTCAAGGGATCTTATCCCAAGTTTCGATGATTGAAGTCTCAATGCGCAAAAACAACCCCCCAATAGCATCTCACACCCTTGGGCATTTCGATGCTTGAAACAGGGAAAAGCCTGTCAACCTTCAAAGTCAGGTGGACGGCTTCAGTAAGGGCAAACTCCACGCCGATGTTAGGATTCACGAAGAAAAAGGACTCATTGTGCAGAAAGGCATTTGGTTCCGCTTCCCAGTCGTCAGCCGAGCCTTCAAACATCAGCAGCGAAGAAGTTTTTCCTCCACCGATAGTGACACCCGCGAAAGGCTGCCATCGCCCGAATTGCCAATAGACATCGGCCAGCAGTCCTCCCCAGTTGGTTCGGATATAACTGCCGTTGTG
The DNA here is from genome assembly GCA_036759285.1 of Candidatus Limiplasma sp. Classification (GTDB taxonomy): domain Bacteria; phylum Bacteroidota; class Bacteroidia; order Bacteroidales; family F082; genus Limimorpha. The sequence continues at coordinate 3,355 of DAIOUZ010000121.1, forward strand.
CATTTGTTTCAAGGTGCTGACATAGCCTTCACCACCCAAACGAAAATGATTGCCAAGATGATAACGGAGCACTCCGCCGAGGCCGAAGGTCATTCCTTCCGCTTTATAGTTTAAGGCGGTTAGGTCGCCATGCAGGTAACCCGTGTGTGCCATCATGCCACCGTCGAAACGCTGACGGTTTTGGGCCAGGCTTTGAGCGAAAGGAGCAACTACAAGAATAGATAATACAATGTATGTCAACAGTTTTTTCATTTCTTCATTCCTTTATAGTCGAGTTGTTTCCTGCCCATTTGGCAGGTAAAACGAAGTCCGTCCCTCTCAATAACGCCTTCAAGGTGTCTCACCAAGTATTTCTCATATTGTTTGCCCTTGTTGGTCGGGACTATGTTATCGCCCGTCAACAAGTTGTCCTTTTTCAAGACGGAATCAATCTTTACGTCAAGTTTCACGGGCATTAGCTTGGCAAATTTCACCCCAAACAAGGTTATCGACACTAAATCCTGACTTGACGAAGGCTGAACCTGCACGGTAACATCGTTTTTGATGTAATTGCCCACGGTCATAGTGCCGACAAAAGTCTGCGCCTGAAGACTTTTGGCCGAAAGACAAAGCAGGAATAAGACGAGTAATGGGTCCCGTTTCATTTCATTTCTTTCCCTTCAGAATCGCCGACCCACTCAGTCCCATCCATTTGGCTTCCCATGGGGTCATAAATATGCCGTTGGTGGTGTCAATGAGTTCGACCTCTTCATAACCCATGCCTTTCAGTTTCTTGACAAAAGCCTGCATGTCTCCATATTTGAATCGGGAGAAAATGTCATGAATGGCGAAGGTGCCGCCTTTCTTCAGCACACGCAGCGTTTCCAACAAAATGGCTTGTCGGTCGCGGCTCGGGATGTTATGATAGACATAATTGCTGGTCACCGCATCGAAAGCCTCGTCGGCAAAGTCGAGTTTCAAAGCGTTGCCTTGGGCGAAATGGGTATTACTCACTCCCTCGGCTTGTGCGTTTTGTTCGCATAAGGCAAGGCTATAGGAAGCATATTCTTTGCCCCAGCGATCAATGCCGAACATCACGGATTTAGGATTGCGTTTGGCGCAAGCGATGGCCAGCGCACCACTACCGCAGCCCACATCGAGACCTTTGCCGCCTTCAGGAAGGTTGACATAAGCGGCGACGCCGTCAATGATCTGTTTCGACATCTGGCGCTTGCCGTTGTAGGAGAAGGCACGATGCAACAGCCACATCCAAAGGGTCACCAAAGCCAGCACGATGGCGAGCACAAGGAAAGCGATTTTCAGGATGGCTTTCAGCGTTCCGGCGGCAAGTAGTCCGCTCACGCCAAAGACCAGGAACAATATCAGGCATGCTACCGCGCCTCCCAAAGTCCCAAGGATCATGCCTTTGGGCATCCAGTTTTTGTAGTTGGGTTTCATTTTCTTTAATGCTGTTTTCATAGGCTTACTTTTAGTGGTTTGACACTGCAAAGTAATGGCCATTTCAAAAACCGTGAAATCCCAATTGATGGGTAATGTCATGGGATCTTATCCCAAGTTTCGATGATGTTTGAAAAAAACGCCGAAAAGGTCAAGAAAACCGTAAGATGAAAATAGTAAATAACAGCAACTCGATCTCACGCATAATGATATCGCTCTTTGTACTTTTTGAGCATGGCGACGGACAAAACCAAGACGCGCACCGTGAAGATAGTGGGCAGCGTGAAGCACAGCAGCTTGCGGTAGCCGAAATGGTCGGAGAGGGCGATGGTGGATATGGTGGTTTTGAATTGGGTTGCGAAAATACAATTATTCTCAAAAACACATCGATACTTACTCCTTATCTATATCTTTTTACATACTTACGGATAAATTATCGCTTATTTCTTCTCCTTAACTATGTATTTTAATCCACTTAAGGAGTTGTTATCTTGATAATAGAATCTGTTGAATATGATGTACAAAATCGAATTATTTTGGATTTTGTTCATTATGGTGAACGGTATAAGATTTAACCTTGCTTTTGACGGTAGCCATCAATTCTTGTCCGAATTGTTCCAAAGAAACATACTTCTTCGGCTGGTCCATGTTGCGCATATCTCGTTCAATGGATTCCAACCAATAGGCACGTTGTTCAGCTGTGAGGTCGTCTTGATTTTTTACAAGGTCGATTTCTTCTATGGTGTCAATCATTGGTTCCATCACAAAAACGTTTTTCCTTGTGCAAAAATTCATGATTTTTCAAATTGGGAATGTTTTTTTCAAATTTCGCTAAAATGAAACTATGCATTCGGCAGATTTCTGACTATATTAACATAGTTATGATAATGATTTCTGAGCATCTTTTTGTCGGCTCTTCGATGAGTAAACAATAAT
>DAIOUZ010000121.1:5737-10150 GCA_036759285.1 Candidatus Limiplasma sp.
GGTTCCATCACAAAATCGTTTTTTATAGTGCAAAATTACACATTTTTTCAAATTGGGAAGGCTTTTTTTCAAATTTCAGAGGAAATGTCACAAATAGAAGAAAAGAAAATCCGCAACCTAAGCCTTCGCCAGAGTTGCGGATTCTTGGGGCATTGCAATCTTTGCGCAGTATGTCAAAAACTTTTTTGTAATTTTGCAGTGTCGTTATCATCTGGTTCTGTTCAATGGACTTCGGCGGAATCGGATGAAACGTCGCGAAAATGTCAAAAAGGAGTCCCGTTTATTTATATGAAACAGTATCGTAGATTATTAGCGCTTATGCTCTTACTAATAGTAAGTGGCGGCGTATTTGCACAAGATCTTTTCGACAAGGCAAAGTTGGACAATTACTTTGGTATACTTGAAGAAAACAACAAGTTTATGGGAAGTGTTGCCGTCACGAAGAACGGGGAGATTATCTACACAAAAACAGTCGGCTTCGCTGATGTCGAAAACAATGTAAAAGCAACTGAAAAATCCAAATACAGAATTGGTTCCGCCTCGAAATCGTTTACAGCGGTTCTGGTTTTAAAGGCGGTTGAAGAAAAGAAAATAGACCTTGACCAAACGATTGACAAATGGTTTCCGACAATCGCAAATTCACAGAAAATAACAGTAAGGCATTTGCTAAGCCATAGGAGCGGAATACACGATTTTACACACAACGATGACTATCTGACCTGGTGCACGCAGCCTAAGACAGAAAAAGAAATGCTTGGGATTATTGAGAACGGCGGCAGCGACTTCGAACCCGACAGCACGGCAGACTACAGCAATTCGAACTATGTGCTGTTGTCATACATGCTTGAAAAGATTTTCTCGAAACCCTATTCCGACCTGTTGCAGGAATACATTGTCGAGCCCATTGGTTTGGCTGACACATACGTTTTTGGCAAAACCAATCCTAACGACAACGAATGCCGATCGTATCGCTTCTTGGGTTCTTGGGTGGTTGAAAACGAAACGGACTGCACTGTTCCGATGGGGGCAGGTGCAATAGTGTCAACGCCGACCGACTTGACAAAATTCGCAGACGCTTTGTTTGGTGGAAGGCTTCTGACCAATGAAAGTCTCGAAATCATGAAAACCATTAAGGACGAATATGGTCTCGGGCTGTTCGAGATTCCTTTTGGCGAAAACATTGGTTTAGGACACACGGGTGCAATAGATGGTTTTGTTTCTGTTTATTCGCATTATGCAGATGGAAATGTTTCGTATGCCTTGACTTCTAACGGGCTTAATTTTAAACTCGGAGATATTAAAAAGGCGGTTTTAGGCGCAGTTTACGGCAAACCTTATGAGTTGCCGGAATTTTATAATGTCGCTTCGGAGGACTTGGACGTTTATTTAGGCGAGTATGTTTCCGCGGAACTCGGTTTGGATATTATTGTAACAAAAGAAGGAAACACATTGATTGCGCAGATTGGCGATGATGTTTTTGCGTTTGAAGCAGTGGACAAGGACAAATTTAAGTATGACCCGATAGAGGCAACATTTGAATTTGATCCGGAAAAGAACACAATGACTTTATTTCAATATGGAGTAGAAATAGTTTTTCAAAAGAAAAAATAGTTTTCTGGTGAGTTGGACCTGTTTGGCCACAGGCCGAGGGGGTCTGCCGACCATAACCCGCAAAAAAAATTCCGCAACTCAAGCCTTTGCCCGAGTTGCGGATATATGCATTAAAATAATCCTGTAGGATACATCCCAGACAAATGACCAACAAATACCCAGCAATATATGAATTCTGTTGGGACCTTATATCAATTTGAGAAACACTTTCTGAACAAAGTTGTATCCATAAAGAGGGTTATGTGATTATCTATACTATCCCTATCGGAAAAACCGCTACTGGGAGATAACGAATATATGCATTTGTCATCTACTCCATAATATTTCGCATAAACGCTGCTTACTCGATAATCGCCATCTAAATGAACCCACAACATCGGATATGATTTAAGAGTGTTTATAGGTGTCTTCGTAAAAGTAAGCGTAGTGTGTTTCTTAATGTTCATCATATTTTTCCTATTTGCCTCGCAACAATAATTCGTATCCTGATAGATGCTATCTATACAATGAATAATATCCGTTCCTTTTGTCATTTTAATATCAGAAACAACACGTGAGTTCTTACACGTCAGATCATGATCGCCGAGATTAGTACTAAAGGCATATGGCTGACCCAAAACCAAGACCACACTATCAAGTGGCATCCCAAAATGAATTTTTTCAATATCGCTGTAATGAATAGTATTCTTATTAACATTATAACCGCTATGACAGCACATCATAATCAATACCAAGCATGGCATCAATGCTACAAAACAGGCAATACTGATTGTTTTTTGAAATTGTTTTTGCATATTCGTTTATTTTGTGATATGAGTTTATGTTACTTGGAAAGGTAACGGCTTTTGTGTTGTTTTTATTGTTTTGATATTCGATTAAAATGTCTTTTCCGTTTATCAAGGGCAAAGATAGTCTTTTTCTTATATCATAAAGCTTTTACTTCAAAAGCTTTTTACTCTCCACTTCCTCAAGAACACTCATTTGCTGAATGGCAATCTGATTGAGTTTGACAAGTCGTTCTTTTTGGGGTATTCCTTCGTTGATGAAAACTGCATTGAGGTTTTCCATATTCGACAAGCAAATAAGCTGGTTGATTGAGGCGTAATCGCGAATGTTGCCTTTCAGGTCAGGGTTTAATTCGCGCCACTCCTTGGCCGTCATTCCGAATAACGCCACGTTTAACACATCTGCTTCGTTGGCATAAACAATGGATTGTTGCGCAGGGGTCAATTCCATAGGAATCAAATTCTGCTTGATGGCATCCGTGTGAATGTGATAGTTGATTTTCGATAGTTCGCGTTTTGCCGACCAACCAAGCTGTTTCTGCTCTTCTTCTTTAAGCCGTTGGAATTCTCTCAAAAGGTATAGCTTGAATTGAGGCGAAACCCATGAGGCAAATTCAAACGCAAGATCCTTGTGAGCGTATGTCCCGCCATACCTGCCTGCTTTTGCGATAATGCCGATGGCATTGGTTTTTTCAATCCATTGTTTTACTGACAGAATGAAACGATTAAGTCCAGCCATGTTTTTAATTCCCTCGAATTCGGGGGAATTAAAATTCGGATTGTACATTCCTTCCCAAATGCCAAGGAACTCGATGGTATTCTTGTTTCGCAGCCATTTTTCAATTAGAGCCAACCCATTGTCAATGTTTCTTACCATATCTGTCAAAGAGATGTAATCTTTCTCATTGATTTCCAATATGGTAATTTCCGCATTATCAACTATTATTTTTGCCATGTCTATTACAGATTATCAAGTCGCAAAAATACTCATTTTTCGCATGCAATTCTTTGGATTGAGGATTTCTTTGTAAGGTCTCGGAATTATTATGCCTATAGAGTTGTTATTCCTTTTTGTTGAAATAACACAACAAAAAAATTCCGCAACCCAAGCCTTCGCCTGGATTGCGGATTATCTAGAAAAGAGTTGGAATTATCTCAACCCAAACGCCTTCAAATCCTCGTCCACCGTGCTGATGGTGCCGATGCCGAAGTTCTGAACCAAGACATTGGCCACATTGGGCGAAAGGAATCCTGGCAAGGTCGGGCCGAGGTGGATGTTCTTCACACCGAGGCTTAACAGGGCGAGCAACACGATAACGGCTTTCTGCTCATACCAAGCGATGTTATAGACGATGGGTAAGTCGTTGACATCTTTCAAGCCAAACACCTCTTTCAGTTTCAGGGCGATGAGTGCCAGTGAGTAACTGTCGTTGCATTGGCCGGCATCCAACACGCGCGGAATGCCGTTGATGTCACCGAGGGCGAGTTTATTGTACTTGTACTTGGCGCAGCCTGCTGTGAGGATGACGCAGTCCTTGGGCAATGCCTGTGCGAAGTCAGTGTAATACTGGCGGCTCTTCATGCGACCGTCGCAGCCTGCCATCACTACAAACTTGCGGATGGCACCGCTCTTGACGGCATCCACCACCTTGTCGGCGAGGGCAAATACTTGTTCGTGAGCAAATCCGCCAACGATTTTGCCTGTTTCAATCTCAATAGGTGCGGCGCAAGTCTTGGCTAAAGCGATGATTTCACTGAAGTCTTTCTTGCCGTTGGCATCGGCGGGAATGTGCTTCCAACCAGGGAAACCCGTGCTGTTGGTGGTGAAAACACGGTCTTTGTAGGTGGCGTTGGCCATAGGCGGCACGATGCAGTTGGTGGTGAACAGGATGGGGCCGTTGAAGGCTTCAAACTCCTCGCGCTGTTTCCACCAAGCGTTGCCGTAGTTGCCTTTCAAGTGGCTGTATTTCTTGAGTTTGGGGTAACAATGTGCAGGCAACATCTCGCTATGTGTGTA
>DAIOUZ010000122.1:0-10090 GCA_036759285.1 Candidatus Limiplasma sp.
AATCTATTATATGCAGTTTAATTTTGAACAGTTACTTATGAACAAGTTCCTCCTAATCTTCATCCCGTTGCTGATGCTCTCGTGCGCATCAAGCCATCAACAAGAAAGCGATCTTGACGAGCCGCAAAGCCATGAATTGCTGACCATCGCCGCTCGCGATTTCGAGATAAACACCGAATATGCAGCCACCATCAAAGGCTTACAGGACATCAGCGTCATTCCACGCATCGAAGGCTATCTGCAAAGCATCTATGTGAAAGAAGGCGACCGCGTGAAGGCTGAACAATTGCTGTTCCGCATAGACGATGCCGTTTGGAGATCTGCTGTGGCTGAAGCCTCGGCCAATGTGCAGCAGATGAGCGCGGCCTTGGAAAAGGCACAGCTGGAGTTTGAAGGCAAGCAGAAACTCCACGAAAAAAGCGTCATCTCCGACTACGAACTGGCCGCAGCCAAAAGCGACCTCGCGGTGGCCAAAGCCAACCTTGCGGCAGCACAAGCATCACTCACCTCCGCCCGAAATAACCTCAGCTATACCGAGTTGCGAAGCCCGTCGGACGGTGTGATTGGCAGGATACCCTACCGCAAGGGCGATTACGTCAGTCCTTCTATTGCATACGGCCTGACCCGCATCTCCGACAACGGCCAAATGCGCGTGTATTTCTCCATGACCGAAGCCAAAATCATGGAATATCTGTCGGAATACAAAAGCCTCACGGCAGCCATCGATGCAATGCCTGAACTACGGCTACAATTCCCCAATGGACAGTATTACGAACGCACAGGCCACGTGGAGAGCATCAGCGGCATCATCGACGAACAGACGGGGGCAGTGTCGGTATGCGCCTTGTTCGACAACCCCGAAGGCATCCTGCTCAGCGGCGGCACTGCGAAAATTGTAATGCCTACGGTACACGCCAACGCCATCGTGATTCCGCAAGAGGCTACCTACAGCATCCAAGACAAGGTGTATGTGATGAAAGTGGTGGATGGCAAAGCGGTCTCCACCATCATTCAAGTGGAAAGCCAAAACAACGGCAAAGACTATGTGGTGACGGATGGACTTTCGGTCGGTGATGTGATCATTGCTAAAGGTTCTGGATTTGTTCAAGAAGGAGCGAAGATAGTTAGGAGTTAATAGTTTAGGAGTTGCCCATGTCATTCCAGCGTAAGCTTGTGTGTAGGAGGGAATCTATGGGCAATAAGAGTTAATTGTTGATAGTTAAAAGTTATTTTTATGAATGTCAAGACTTTTATCGACAGGCCTTTGCTCTCGATGGTGATCAGCGTCATCATCGTGGCATTGGGTGTGATAGCGCTCACTTCGCTGCCCGTGGAGCGCTATCCCGACATTGCACCGCCAGCCGTCAACGTGTGGGCCAGTTATCCGGGTGCGAGTGCCGAAACTGTTCTGAAGAGTGTGGTGACACCCTTGGAGGAAGCCATCAACGGTGTGGACGGAATGACTTACATGAAGTCGTCGGCGAGCAACGGCTCGGGCAGCATCACCGTATTCTTCGAGCAGGGTGCCAATGCCGATATGGCCGCCGTCAACGTGCAGAACCGTGTCATCCAGGCACAGGCGCAGCTGCCCGCCGAGGTGTTGCAAATCGGTGTTTCAACCGAGAAACAGCAGCCCGGACAGCTCCGCATCATCGCCTTGGAAAGTCCCAACGGTACCTACGACGAGAACTTTTTGAGCAACTATTTTTACAACAACCTGCGTCCCGCCATCCTCCGCATCAAAGGTGTGGGTAAGGTGGAAGTGTGGGGCTCACAATACGCCCTGCGCATCTGGCTCAAGCCTGACGTGATGGCTCGCTATAAGCTGATGCCCAGCGACATCAGTGCCGTTCTAGCCGAACAGAACATCGAGACCTCGGTGGGCGCACTGGGCCAGAATTCCGACAATGTGTTCCAATATGTCTTGCGGTACACAGGACGCAAAACGGAAGTCTCTGAGTTTGAGAACCTCGTAATTGCCTCACTCCCCACGGGCGAGGAGCTGCATCTCAAAGACGTGGCCGACATTGAGTTGGGACAATCGGACTACGACTATGCCAACAGCATCAACAGCCACCCTGGCGTTATGGGCTCCGTGCATCAGGTGGCAGGCTCCAACGCCACCAAAATCAACCTCGCCATTGACAAGCTGCTCGACGAAGTGAGTCAAAAGCTGCCCAAGGACATCAAGATTGTCACCTTCGACAACACCAACGACTTCCTTTTCGCCTCCATCCGAGAAGTCATCATCACCCTGCTGATTGCCATGGTGTTGGTGCTGGTGGTCGTGTTTCTTTTCTTGCAAGACTTCCGCGCCACCCTGATACCAGCTCTCGGCATCCTCGTATCGCTCATCGGCACCTTCGCTTTCATGAAAATGGCTGGATTCTCCGTCAACCTGCTGACGCTCTTTGCCTTGGTGCTGGTCATCGGTACTGTAGTTGACGACTCCATCGTGGTGGTGGAAGCCGTGAAAGCCAACTTCGATGCAGGCTACAACTCGGCTTACAAAGCCGCCGTCGATGCCATGAAAGGGCTGTCGGTGACCCTATTCACCACCACTTTGGTGTTCATGGTCATCTTCATCCCTGTGTCGTTCATGGGAGGCACCACAGGCATCTTCTTCAAACAATTTGGCCTAACGATGGCGGTAGCCGTGGGCATCTCGTTTATCAATGCCCTGACCCTTGCCCCTGCCCTATGCGCGCTGCTACTGAAACCTTCGGGAAGTTCAAATACATTCACCGAAAAGGTCACGAAAGCCTACGACACTGCGTTTCAGGCCTTGCTGGACACTATCTGAACGTGCTGAAACGCATCTGCAAGCGGAAGAAGCTGGTGGCTGCGAGCGTGGTGGTGGCATTGGCGTTGGTGGTTTTGTTCCTGAAGATCATCCCAACGGGCTTTGTGCCCAATGAGGATGTAGGGACGCTTTTTGCCGACATCACCGCGCCTTCAGGCTATACCATGGAGAAGACCCGTGGCATCATGGACCGCGCCTGCGAGCAGATTCAGCAATTGCCTGCCGTTGAGTCGGTGGGCGGTGTGGTTGGCGTAGGAGCAGGTAGCAACGGCGCTTCCATCTTTGTACAGCTCAAACCTTGGAAACAACGCCGTGGACGCAGCAACTCATCCACCGCCGTGATGGAACAAATCAGCGAGATTCTTGCCCAAGAGCGCGAGGGACAAGCATTTGTAATGGAACCAGGCATGATTGAGGGCTATGGCGGTGGCGGCGGTTTCGAGTTCTCCGTGCAGGACCGCAACGGCACCGACATCCGTACCTTGAAAGCCATCACTGACCGCTTTGTGGAGAAACTGACCGAATGTCCCGAAATCGGCGAGGTCTATTCGAACTACGATGTCAACTATCCGCAATACAAAGTGGAGGTGGATGTGTCGCACTGCAAGCGGGCGGGCATTTCCCCTGCTACGGTGCTCAACGAGTTGGGTGCCTATTTGGGCGGCGACTACGTTTCCAACTTCAACAAATACAACAAGGTGTATCAGGTCAGTTTGCAACTGCGTCCCTCCGACCGCACCACGACCGAGTCGTTGGATAACCTGTTTGTCCGCTCCGAGTCGGGAGCGATGCTGCCCATCAGCCAGTTTGTGACGCTCACCAAGGAGTTTATGCCGCAGTCGCTGAGCAGTTTCAACATGTTCAGCAGCATCGACGTGTCGGGCAATGTGGCAGAGAGTAGCAGCACGGGTAAGGCCATCAGTGCCATCCAAGAAGTAGCGGCGCAGGAGCTTCCCGTCGGCTACAGCATCGAGTTTGACGGCATCACCCGCGAGGAGAGCCAGCAGGGCAACCGCGTCATCATCATCTTCATCATCTGCTTGGTGTTCGTCTATTTGGTGATGGTTGCCCTTTACGAGAGCCTTTTCATCCCCTTGGCCGTGATGCTGGCCGTGCCTTTCGGCATGGTGGGGAGTCTGCTTTTCGCCAAGCTCTTCGGGGTGGAGAACAACATCTATTTCCAAGTGGGCATCATCATGCTGATGGGTTTGTTGTCCAAAACCGCCATCCTGCTCACCGAGTATGCTTCGCAAAACCGTCGCGAGGGTCTGTCCATCACCGAATCGGCTTTCGTCAGCGCGAAGATGCGACTGCGCCCCGTGCTGATGACCTCGCTCACCATGATTTTCGGTATGTTGCCTTTAATGTTCGCCAACGGCGTGGGGGCCAACGGCAGCCGCACCATCGGCATGTGCCTCGTGGGTGGCATGTTGTTCGGCACCTTGGGACTGCTGCTCACCGTGCCAAGCTTGTTTACGATTTTCCAGAAGATTCAAGAACGGTTCAAGCCAATGGAAAAGAAGGAGGAATTGTCATGAAAAAGGTTGTCGTATTATTCATTATAGCCCTCGGGGCAAAAATGCTGACTGCACAAAGTTGGCAACAAACTTTTACTGACCCATTGCTGCAAAGCTATATCAGCGAGGCCTTGGAAAACAACGCTGACCTGCGGACAGCGCAACTATCGTTGGAGCAGTCGGAAGCAATGCTGAAACAGGCACGGCTGAGTTATCTGCCTGCATTTTCGCTGACGCCATCGGGTACGGTCTCAAAAACGCAAAACGCATCAGCGACCTATACCTACGAGTTGCCGCTGACAATGAGTTGGGAGCTGAGCTTCGGTGGCAAGCAGCACCATCAGAAAGAGATGGCTTTGGCAGAGTTGGAGAAAGACTCGGCACAACTGAAATACACACAGATTCAACTGATTGCCGAGGTGGCCAATGCCTATTACACCTTGGTGATGCTCGATAAGCAGTATGCCATCACGCAAGAGGGCATCCGCATTCAGGAGGAGAACCTACGGGTGCTTCGGGCGCTGAAGGAAGTCGGACAGCAGAACGAGACTGCTGTCAGTCAGGCGGAAGCCTCCTATCAAGGCGTGCTGACCACATTGCCCATGCTTGAAACACAGATTCAGAAAGCAGAGAGTGCGCTTTGCCTATTGCTCAACCGTCAACCTGATACCATAGCGCGAGCTTCATGGGATGAAGTAAAAGGCATCGTCATGGACACGGATCATGCTATCCCCTTGGAAGCCTTGGCCTCCCGTCCCGATGTGCTGGCGGCGGAATGCCTTTTGAGGGCATCTTTCAGCAATGTGAAAGTGGCTCGGTCAGAGTTCTATCCTTCCTTAAGCATCAGTGGCACAGTCGGGTGGACCAACAACAACGGCGTGACCATCAATCCCTACCAGATACTTCTCAATGCCATCAGCTCGCTAGTACAGCCCCTATTCGCCCAAGGACGGCTTAAAGCCAACCTGAACGTGGCGCAATCACAGCAGGAACAGGCACAGATTGCCTTCGAGAAGGCCTTGCTCGTGGCAGGTGGCGAGGTGCGTGACGCACTGGCCGACTGTCAGGCTTGCAGCATTCGTGAGGAGGCGCGCACCAAGCAAGTGGAAGCCGCCCAACAAGCTTACGAGAACAGTCGCTTGACCATGCAGTATGCCAACACTAGTTATTTGGAGGTGCTCATCGCCCAAAGTGCCTGGCTTGACGCACAGTTGCAGCAGACCGCCGACTGGCTTGAACTACAACAAGGAAAGATCAATCTTTATAAAGCATTGTGCCGATAAAACCAACCGCTATGAACATCACTCTCTCCGACCATTTCGGCTACCGCAAGCTGCTGCGCTTCACGCTGCCTACTATCGCCATGATGATTTTCACCTCGATTTATAGCGTGGTCGACGGTGTTTTTGTCTCCAACTTTGTGGGCAAAACGCCCTTCGCCGCCGTCAACCTGATGATGCCGTTCCTGTTCCTGATTGGCGTGGTAGGCTCGGTGTTGGGCACGGGTGGAAGCGCTTTGGTGGCCAAAACCCTTGGCGAGGGCGACCGAGGCAAAGCCAACAGCATCTTCTCCATGCTCGTGGTGGCCAGTTTTGTGTCGGGTGTCGTCTTCGGCGGGATAGGCTTGGGGTTTTTGGAACGCATCGCCATCCTCCTCGGTGCCGATGCCAGCATGATGGACAGTTGTGTGCTTTACGGCCGTATCCTCTTGATGGCCTTGCCTTTCTTTATCCTTCAGAGCATGTTCCAAGGCTTCTTGGTGACTGCCGAGCGGCCACAGTTGGGGTTGGTGTTCACTGTAGTTTCGGGCCTGCTCAACATCCTTTTGGACTACCTCCTCATCGTGGTCTTCGACATGGGTTTGCGCGGTGCGGCATGGGCCACTTTCATCGCTTCGGCGGTGGGCGGCTTGATGCCTTTCCTTTTCTTCATCCTGCCCAACAAGTCGCTGCTGCATTTTGTCCGCCCGGTCTTCGACGGAAAGGCCTTGGGGCAGTCGGTTACCAACGGCATGAGCGAGTTCTTCGCCAGTATCTCAGGCAGCATCCTCTCGATATGCTACAACTATCAGTTGATGAAGTACATTGGCGAGAACGGCGTGGCGGCATACGGTGTCATCATGTACGTGCAATTCATTTTCTTCGGGGTCTTTTTCGGCTATGCCGAAGGCACGGCACCCATCGTAAGCTACAACTATGGAGCACAGAACCATGCAGAACTGAAAAACGTCTTCCAACGCAGTCTGAAACTCATCGCCGTGATGGGCTTGGTGCTGACCCTGCTGTTGGAGCTGACCGTTGCACCGCTTACCAAACTCTTCGTGGGCTATGATGCGGAACTTTACACTCTGACTTGCAAGGCATTTAGGATTTACGGCCTTTCCTATCTCTTGGTGGGCTTCAACTTCTATGCTTCTTCGTTTTTCACTGCCTTGAACAACGGCAAAGTATCGGCTATCATCTCCACGGTACGCACTTTGGTGTTTGAAACCGCTGCGGTGTTCATCTTGCCAGCACTATTCGGTGTTGACGGCATCTGGTTCGCCATTATCTGCGCCGAGGTGCTTTCATTGGCGTTATCCGTTGCGATGCTCAAAAAGCACAAGGAACGGTATCATTATGCGTAACACCGAAAAAAACATCTTTGCCTTATTCGTAGTGACGCCCCTCGCAGTGATAATGACAACTTGGGTCGCCGTAAACGATGCTGTCGTTGAAGGACATCACAGCACCTTTGTTCCGTCAAATTATTCAATAGGTATAGTCAAATGGAAAACCACATTGCGCCCCATGTTGAACACGCCTTGTCTGCCCGTCATAACATTCAAATCGGCATATTTAAGACGGCTCATGTGGTCCTGGTAGCACACATCCGTAAGATTATCAACAATCAAAGCCAGTTCCGCGACTTTTTTACCATTTATCAAGACATCGGTCCCTGCTGAGAGTCCAAGCAAAAGATAGGAAGGTGTCTTTGTCTCCGTGTCGTATGCAGCGTAATAATGGTCCTGCTCCAGGTACCAGTCCATGCGTACAGCAAGATAGGCATTGTTGAACACTTTGCCATCGTGCGTGAGTTCGTATTTCATATCCACAGAAAGACGCGGCGCGGGTGTCATGGGAAGCCATTTCATCTCCTCGGGTTGGTGCAACAGTTGTGCATTGACATACGAAAACGACGACCCGACATGCAGGGCATGGAAGGGATGAATGTCGAGACCTGCTTCAAAACCTATCAGCATCGCCTCACCTTGTGCATAAGCAAAAGTCATCAAGTCAGGCTCGATGATGCTGTCGATGCGGTGCAAATAAATGTAATTGCCGATATGGTTGGCGAACACGGCACCGTGCAACTCAAAATAACGCGTGGCATAATTGAGGCCCAAATCCGCTTGCAAACTGTATTCCGGCTTAAAGTTGTGGTTTCCAATTTCATACCTCAACGAGCCTTCATGTTCGCCATTGGAAGCCAACTCGCTGATGTTCGGTGCACGGTAGCCACGGGCAAGATTAAATTTTAGGTCCAAGCCTTCGGTGATCTCACAAGTCGCGCCCAAACTGCCTGTGACACCCTTGAAATGCCTAGTGAAATCCTCAAAACGCACCTCATCGTCCTCAATCAAGCCTTTCGCATTTAAATAACGATAGTCGAAACGAAGTCCTCCACTTAAATTCCAACGGTTCAAGAACTTGGAGGCCGTAACATACACGCCTGCGTCAAACAAGGCGTAATCGGGTATGAGGTATTCCTCACCCAGATTGATGGACTTCTGCCCCATGCCATTCACGCCTGTCGAGAATTTCCAACCCGCTTTTTCTTCCGAGACATAACGCACATCATAGTTTAGGGTGTGTAGTTGTAGATAAAGGCCATATTCGTCAGCCGACTCCTCAAACTCCTGACGGCGGTTCTGCTGATATCCGGCAATCACCTTCAGATGTCCCAAAGGCAATTTGATGAAGCTCTCCGACACCGCCTTATAATGATATACTCGTTGATAAGGCAGGCCATGACGGTATGACAGCGAATTCTCGTTTTCTGAAAGCAACTCGCCCGTCACAGTGTCACGTTCGCCTTCCACGATGCTCGGGTTGAGGTTATAATACCCGAATTTGATGTTGGAGAAACCCCAACTGCGCATCAATCCAGCCTTAAGCGAAAAGGCCCGTTCACTGAATTGGGAATTGGGCACATAACCATCATATCGGTTTCTATAGGCATGGGCGTGCTTTTCGCTGAAACGTGTGTCCCAAGTAAACCCTTTCTGATTTCCTGCAAGGTTGAACGAAGCTCCTAACAAACCGTTATTGGTCTGATACTCGGTGCTAATCTTGCCTTTTATGGTACCTTCGGGTTGGGTCGGCATTCCTTTGAGCACTATCACGCCTCCCATGGCGTCGGAGCCGTACATAAGGCTGGCGGGGCCTTTCAAAACCTCCACCTTCTCCACTTCGTTGGCGTCAATTTCGATGCCATGCTCGTCACCCCATTGCTGACCTTCCTGGCGAATGCCGTCGTTGACGACCACGATGCGGTTGTAGCCCAAACCGCGAATCACCGGTTTCGAGATGCCACCGCCCGTAGTGATTTGCGCCATGCCTGGATGTTTGGCGAGTGCGTCAATGAGGTTGGTGGAAGGCAACTGACGCAGTTCCTTCGCATGAAGCGTCATGACAGGCATGGGGGTCTCTTTCATTTTCATGTCGCCCACGGCACCTGTCACCAACACCTCTTTTAATTCCAAATGCCTGAAAAAGATATCGGTAGAGTCAGGCAAACTCTGCGCTATCATTGGTATTGCACACACCAACGACAAGACAAATACTATTATTTTTCTCATTTTAGTCTTGTTGTAAAGTTATAAATACAGTAAATTGATCCTCTGGTATTTACAACAAGACAGGCGGAGCGCGTAATGAAGGAGTGTATCTGAAGTCCGAAACATCAGCACGATACGATGGATTGGCCTCCATCTTGATTTCGTGCCTGCTAACTGTCACGACCACTTGCGGGGTTTCACTGTAGACAAGTTGTTGGAATTGGCATAGCAAGCAATTGTCTTCATCTACATCTCCCGAAGAATGATGCTCACATTCCACGTTATTGTCTATCAACTCATGGGCATGAACATGAAACGACGACAATAGCCATACCGGCAAGTAGATTGCCAATAGCAATATGGCCATTTTAGTTCTGAATCGTTTCATTTTTCCGTACTTTCAAGGGCGCAAAAATACATTTTTTCAGTATTGTTACGCCAGGAATCTTTGTTTTCTTCACTCGTGGCCTTTATTGACGCAAAATTTTTAGTCCCAATATCTAATGAGGCGACCTTGTCAAAATACCCATCAATGGGGATTTCACAGTTTCGGAAATGGCCGTTACTTTGCAGCAGATTTTTGTCATAAGTTTTTAGAATGAGTTTTGAGTTAGTTTTAGGCAAATAAAATGTCATGGGTATCACTGTCGGATTATTGATTCCATTGTTGGGCACCATGTTAGGTGCCTCGTTCGTCTTTTTCATGAAGAAAGATATGTCGCCTCGCTTGCAGAAATCGCTGTTGGGTTTTGCTTCGGGCGTGATGGTGGCCGCCTCGGTGTGGTCGCTGCTCATCCCGGCCATTGAGATGCGGGCGGAAAGTGGCAGCTGGTCAGTGTTGCCGGCTGCAATCGGTTTCCTTGCAGGAGTTGGTTTCTTGTTGCTCTTGGACGAACTGACGCCCCATTTGCATCTTGGAGCCAATAAACCTGAAGGGCCACGTTCAAAACT
>DAIOUZ010000123.1:0-4848 GCA_036759285.1 Candidatus Limiplasma sp.
TGGGCAGGACCAATGTTGCGCCAGAGTTCGTAGACGAAGGCTTGGCAGAAACGCATGATTTCAGCGTCGCTCTTTCCTGTAGGATCGAAGTCGGCACCACCCTTACCACCGCCGAGAGGCAGGTTGGTCAAGCTGTTCTTGAAGATCTGTTCGAAGCCCAAGAACTTCAGCATTGACTCGTTTACTTTGGGGTGGAAGCGGAGACCACCTTTGTAGGCGCCGAGGGCAGCATTGTACTGCACACGGTAACCGAGGTTGACCTGGGTTTGACCTTTATCGTCAACCCACACAACGCGGAACTTGAAGATACGGTCGGGCTCAACAATGCGCTCGACAATCTTAGCAGCCTCGAATTCGGGGTGCTTGTTGTATTCTTCTTCGATGGTTTCCAGGACTTCGCGAACGGCCTGTAAGTACTCATTTTCGCCCGGATGCTTAGCTTCCAGAGCGGTCATAATTTCATTGACTTTCATTTTTTGACTTTAATTAAGGTTTATTTAAGTGTTAGAAAGTTTGCTTACTAATAGTAAATCGGTGCAAAGATAAGGTTTTTATTTGAACAATTTCCAAATTCCACAAAATATTTTCATTTTCCTTGGTCACTCGCTCATGTTTTGCGGGTCGTTGTCTTCTGCGACCACCTCTCCTCGCTCATATTCAACGATTTTCGTCACCCTACCGTCAGGGTTGTAATAGATTTCCTTTCCATGCTTGAGATTGTCGACATACGGGACTTCAAGACATTTGTAGCCCGACTCCTCATAACAAATCTGTTTGCCCGTGCCCATTTTGTATTCTGCCTTGCTTGCCAACGCACCACTCGGATAGAAGATGAACCAGGAACCGTCCATCATGCCATCGACAAACTGGCCCTCCTGAAAAACCTGACCGTTGTCGTACCATTTCCTTGAGGCTCCATGCTGCTTGCCCTTGTCATAATACGCTTCCGCGACCAGTTTTCCTTTTTCGGAATAGGAACGAAATACGCTGTCAAGCTGGTCATTTTTATACCAGCAGTCCTCTTCCAACACACCATCCACATGCCATCGCATGAAATGGCCCTCCTTGAGGTCGTCCTTATAACAGGCTTGTATCGCTTTCTTGCCGTTGGAATAGTACCAAGCGCAGTCTCCGTTGAGTTTGCCGTCCTTATAGCGCAGCTCCGACTTCAATGTGCCGTCATCCCAATAGGCTTTTTGCACGTCGTCACTGCATGAAACAATAACCGACAAAGCGATGAATAGGAATCCAAAGCCCCATTTCTTCATTCCGCACTGCTCTTAAAAGGTTCGATAGCTTTCAGCTCTATGTCTTTCTTATCGTATTGATACACACTCCAATAGAAGTTCTCCAGACCATCTTTTCCGCCCGAACTCATATACCCATTGACGAAACGGTAACGTGTGTGAAGCATCGGGAAATCACAGCATTGGAGACAATCTATCGTAGCATCGCCATAAAGCATCATGGCACTCAGAAAATACATGGCCACATCGTATCCTTCAAACGCATATTTTTGAGGCTCCCAGGCGTATTTGCTCCTGAAACGCTGAATAAAACGCTTGACCTCCATACTTTCGTAATCCACAAAGAAATCGCTGACGTAGATGGCATTCATTTGCAAGAGACTCTCAACAAGCAGCTTCTCAAACTTGGCCCAATCCGTTGCACCGACGATAGTAATCGGATATTGGTCGGCCACCTTTTTCAAGCCATTGAGGCTTTGTGTGGCAAACACATTGTCGTCGCCGTACGCGATAATCAGATTGTTCCTCACTCCGGAAAGATGGGGAATCACCTCACCCGTGCTCTTATATCTTTTGACACTATTATGGATAATCACACCGTCTTTTTCGCTGTTTTTCAGGTCGTTTGTGGAATACTCCTGTCCCTCGACGTTGATGGTAGTAACCATCTTTTCACCCATCTCCATCCGTTCACTCTGGTTTCTGGCAAACTGAAGGAATTCGTCATTCGACACCACAACCTCCTGATTGATGGCCAAATCCAAATGATGCTGAAGCTTGTCCAAGAAAAGCGAATCGGCTTCTTTTTCCCTGCTGACAATGAAAACATTGGAGTCGTGATAGTAGTTCTTCACCAAGTTGTAGAGGGTCAGAATCAATCCCGTATCACCTGGCTTCACCTTGACCACATTGGGATTGTCAACCACGACAGAACTTCTGACAGAAAGCGGATTAACCACCAGGATTCCCCTTTCCTTGGCATACTCTTCAATCACGTCAAAAGACTTGGCAAAAAACGGTCCCACGATCATGTCGAGGTCCTTGCCTTCGATTTCCGTCAAAGCCTCGTGGGCCGACGACACGTTGTCGGTCACATCAATCACGGTCAGATTCAACTTCAGGCCTTCTTTCTCCAGCTTCTCGGCAGCCATGATAAAGCCTTGATAGAACTGCAAGAACGACAACGGGCGAGCCTTCTGAAGTCGGGAGATGTTCTCTTTAGAGACATCCAAGCTACCCAAATCATAAAGATACAATGGGATCATCAACGCCACATTATACTGCCTCAAGGCATTCTCAGGCAAGGCTTTGCAGTCTGGCAAATCGTATGGAATCTCTTCAGCAAGCAGGCTCTCCAATTCATCCAATTCATTATCCTCAACCAACAATGGCTCGTCAACCTCTTGTTCCTGATCGGCAATCTCCATGGTTTCCGACCTGACCACGACAGGTTCTATAGGAATAAGAACAATCTGATTGACAAACACATGAGAGCCCACCGAAATGTTTTTTTCCCGAAACTCTTTCTCCTTTATTTTCCATCGTTTCAGCATCGAAGTGGCGCGCTCATTGTATTCCACTTTATGGATGATATAGTCTTGTTCGTTGACAATATTCGGCACCATTATCTTGGTTCCTGCCACAGGATAGTTGTCCAACCCAAGATTATTCTCCTTGAAATCAGAGACATCAATACCGAACTTTTTGGCAATGTCATACAAATCCTCACCTTTCTCCACGACATAATAACCGCCAACTACAACAGTATCCTTCTCCATCGGTTCAACCATGGCAATCCCTGTCTCCACACGAGGAATATCATACGCCTTGCCATCGATAGTATTGGATGAAATCTCCGTTTTTCTTCCTGCATGAGCCAAGAGCGTCATCGCCAATAGCCCTATCAAGAACAGAGAAGACAAATATCTTTTGAGTTTCATGATGCTAAGTATTTAATTTTCAATTATTCCCATTCGATGGTCGCCGGCGGCTTCGACGAAATGTCGTAGCACACACGGTTCACACCCTTTACCTTATTAATAATGTCGTTCGACACCTTGGCCATAAACTCATACGGCAGATGCACCCAGTCGGCGGTCATTCCGTCGGTGGAGATGACTGCGCGCAAGGCGATGGTGTATTCGTAGCTTCTCTCGTCGCCCATCACACCAACCGACTTCACAGGCAACAAAATCGTGCCAGCCTGCCAGATGCTGTCGTAAAGGTTGTCTGCCATCTCATTCGGATAGGATGCACTCGGCAACTCACAGGGCCAATTGCGCAAGCCTTTGATGAAGATGTCGTCGGCATCGCGCAGGATACGGAGTTTCTCTTCTGTGACCTCACCCAAAATGCGGATGCCGAGACTCGGTCCCGGGAAAGGATGGCGGCCAATCAACTCACGCTTGATGCCCAAGGCACGACCTACGCGGCGCACCTCGTCCTTGAACAAGGAACGTAGCGGCTCCACAATCTTCAGGTTCATCTTCTCGGGCAAGCCACCCACATTGTGGTGCGACTTGATTTTACAGCTCGGTCCATTCACGCTCACGCTCTCGATGACATCAGGATAGATGGTGCCTTGGGCCAGCCAACGTGCGCCTTCGATCTTTTGCGCCTCAGCATCAAAGACATCGATAAAGGTGGAACCGATGGCTTTGCGCTTGGCCTCGGGGTCAGTGACCCCTTTCAGCTTTTCGAGGAACAAAGGTCCAGAATGAACGCCTATGACATTCAAACCCATTTCCTTATAGGAATCGAGCACTTCTTCAAATTCGTTTTTGCGCAAGAGTCCATTATCAACAAAAATGCAGGTCAGGTTCTGCCCTATCGCCTTGTTGAGCAACACGGCTGCCACAGTGCTGTCGACACCGCCCGAAAGGCCGAGGATGACCTTGTCGTCGCCCAACTGTTGTTTCAGGCTTGCCACGGTGTTGTCGATGAAGGAATCAGGCGTCCAGTCGCCTTTGCAGCCACAGATGCCGAGAGCAAAATTGGCCAACATCTGCGGGCCTTCCTTGGTATGGAACACCTCGGGATGGAACTGAACGGCGTAGGTCTCTTCACCGTCAATCTTGTAGGCTGCATTTTCCACGTCTTCGGTCGAGGCAATGATTCTCGCATGGGTGGGAAGTTGGGCAATCGTGTCGCCATGGCTCATCCACACCTGACTCGACTTACTCACCCCTTTGAACAGCGGGCATGACTCATCCACCACCGTCAGCATGGCACGACCATATTCGCGAGCGATGCTGCCGTTCACTTCGCCACCGAAGTGCTGCGAGATGAACTGTGCGCCATAGCAAATGCCAAGCAAAGGCAGCTTCCCTTTGATGTTCGACAAGTCGGCGAAAGGCGCATGCGCGTCGCGGACCGAGAACGGACTGCCGCTGAGAATCACACCTTTTACGTTAGGGCCAATAGCAGGGATTTTATTAAATGGATGGATTTCACAATACACATTCAGTTCGCGGAGACGACGACCGATAAGTTGCGTGACCTGCGAGCCGAAGTCGAGAATGAGAATCATTTCTTGCATAAAAGAAAATTTTGTGCAAAAATAGGCTTTTTTCGCGATAAAACCGTATTTTTGCAGAAAAGA
>DAIOUZ010000123.1:4979-6241 GCA_036759285.1 Candidatus Limiplasma sp.
CATCAAATCGCTCGCCAAAGCCTTTATCGGCGGCATGATTGCCATTCCTTTGGACATCATCATCGTCACAGGAATCCAGCAGTTGGCAGGTGATTCAGCCATTACCAAAACGGTGTTCTTTAGTGCCTTCCTCGAAGCGGGCATGCCCGAAGAGTTCTGCAAATTCGTCATTTTCATGCTGTTCATCTGGCGCGACAAAAACTTTGACGAATACTTCGACGGCATCGTCTATGCCACTTTCATCGGGTTGGGATTTGCCTGTGTGGAGAATATCGAATACGTCTTCAGCTATGGATTCCAAACGGGTGTCGTGCGCGCTTTGCTCTCGGTGCCAGGCCACTTCCTCTTCGGCGTGCTTATGGGTTATTTCCTCTCGATGGCGAAATTCCATCCCGAAAAGCGCGGTACCTACCTGATGTCGGGTCTGTTGTTGGCCATGCTTGTCCATGGTCTGTTCGACTGGCTGTTGATGGTGGCCAGCGTCTTACCCCTTGTTGGCGGCATCATCTACCTCGTCTTCCTTTGGGGCGATATCAAGCTGTGGAAACTCGGACTGAAGTACATCAACAAGCAACAGGAAAATTCGCGGAGACAAGCCCAAGAAGCAAAGGCAGCCGATTTGGAATACCAAATACGCCAAGCCATCAACGGTTATGACTCAGAATACAAGCGAATCGACTGGGATGCGGGCGACAAACGATGATTCCAGGTTTGTAATCCAACCAAAAAAGTTTGTAATCAGAATCCATAAGATACTGATTATCAAACCCGTCTTTCCATAAAAGTTTGTAATGCCTTGACAAAACGTTTTGGCGCTTGAAAGATGTCGTATTTTTGCAACGTCTAACCAAAACGATTTTCATCATGCGAAAAAAGATTTTCCTTTGGTCGTGTCTGCTCCTGATGACTGGCACGGCAGCAATGGCTCAGGAAACAGAGCCGAAAAGTGGATGGCACCACAACTTTTATGTAGAAACGGGACCAAAATTCACCGCTCATCTATCCCCCAACCTCGAACCGTTCAGACCAACTGGCGGCTATGGTGCCTATATCAATGTAGACAGTCGGATGAAGACTTACCAAGCCTCCGCCCGCTACGAGATCGTCAGCCCAAACTATCACTGGGCCCTTCGTACCGGACTGCAATACGGCTTCAACTACAAGCGCATCGGCTACAAACAAGCGGTAGAGAAATTCCATCCTGCGGGTTATGTTGATAACGAATGGTATTACTTCGAGGTGGACAACGAAAACCAGTTGGA
>DAIOUZ010000123.1:6251-10055 GCA_036759285.1 Candidatus Limiplasma sp.
AGTTGGAATACCTTCGCGTGAAAGGCATCGAGCAGCATTCCCATTATCTCGGCATCCCGCTCGAACTCCGCTATTATTTCGATTCAAGCCTTGAGACTTTCAGGATGTACCTCTCAGCCGAAGCCGATGTTGATTTCCTTGTTGGCAACCGAAACAAGGTGAATTTCCTCAACAAGGACGGCATGGCGCCTTTTGCCGAACAAGTCACTTCACACTACGACAATCCTGACCCGATGAATGCCTCCACCTACCTTGGCGCAGGCTTCCAAGTGGGCGACAGAAATGGTATCGGTGTGGGCTTCAACTGTCTCATTCATCTCTTTGAAATCAATGATTCCACCGGCATGTTGCCTACCAAGCCGAAATTTGCCGGAAGCAAGCTGCAAATCGAATTAGTCATCCCCATAAAATAACCAGCCATGAAAAAATACATCATCATCGCAATGGCGCTCATCGCCATGACCGCCTGCTCAAAATCAGACTTTAAGGAAATACAATACATCAGCGACCCCGACTTTCCAGGCCTACCCATCTATTCCGAAATGGGCTACAACACTTTCGGTGCTTACATCAACGAAAAGGTGTTCTATTCCAATTGGAGCGAGCGTCCTTTTTACCTCGTTGCCGACCGCGAAAGCCTAACAATGACCCTCTACGGATGGAACGACAATAACAATCTCAATATGGTTTTCACACTTCCCATTGACTCCAGCTATCATCTGGAAGACTATCACAGCCTCCTCGCCCTCGATGGGAAGAAATTCGAAATCGACACAATCCCAACGAGTTGCAATGTGAAATTTGAAGGCTATTATTCGCCCGAAATTGAAAGCATATACAGTGGCTACATCAAATTCGAGAAGGTGCAGCAAGTCATCGTGGACAAGACCGATGCCGAGGTGGTGGTCTCAGGCAAGTTCCAATTCCGCGCCTTCACGCCCGACGGCACCCGCATCGATGTGACCGGCGGTCGCTTCGACCTCGGTGTCGACAATGCCAATTTTGTGAATTTCAGAAGATAGCAATCGCTATACCCAACGATTTTTGAAGTTGTTTTTGAAATTGTCGGTGGCAATTCAAAAACAACTTCTTTTTTGTATCTTTGCACCATCAAAATCATATCATTATGGCACTCAATTGCGGAATCATTGGTCTTTCAAGCGTTGGAAAGACAACCATATTCAATTGTATATCAAACACTAAGGCGGAAATCGGTTTTGCCTCAAAGTCGAACATCGGCATGTGCGAGGTGGTGGACGAGCGTTTGAAACTCATCGACAATATCTCCCACTCGAAGCGTATCGTTCCCGCTACGGTCGAGATCGTCGACCTGCCCGGTTTGAGCAAAGGTGGTCAGGGCGTGGGTAACAAACTCCTTGCCGAGGTGCAGACCATGGATGCCCTCATCCACGTGCTGCGTTGCTTCGACGACCCCAACATCCCCCACAGCGAGGGTAGCATCAACCCCGTTCGCGACATGGAACTCGTCGACTTTGAGCTTCAAGTGCGCGACTTGGATTTGGTCACGCGAAAATTGGAACGCACCCAGAAAATGCTGAAAAACGGAGAGAAAGACTTCAAGAAAGCCTTTGATGTGCTTACGGTCTACAAAGAAACCCTGGAGAACTTCGGCAATGCCCGTGACGCGAAAGTGGCCGAGGAAGACAAGAAATATGTGCAAGACATCCAACTGCTGACTGCCAAGCCCATGATCTATGTCTGCAACGTGGACGACGATTCCGCCACGACGGGAAACAAGTATTCCGATGCTGTGAAAGCCGCCTTGAAGGAAGGTCAAGACATGCTTATCATTGCTGGTAAATTGGAGGCCGAAATCGCCGAGCTCGATGCTGACGACCGCGCCCTCTTCATGGAAGACGCTGGTCTAACCGAACCTGGCGTGAACAAACTCGTCCGCACCGCCTACCACACCTTGAACCTGCATTCCTTCTTCACCACCGGCCCCGACGAGACAAGAGCTTGGACCATCCACGTAGGCGACACCGCCCCTATCGCCGCCGGAGCCATCCACAGCGACCTGCAACGTGGCTTCATCCGCGCCGAGGTGATGAGCACCGAGGACTTCCTGCAATACGGCTCGGAAGCTGCCGTGAAGGAAGCGGGCAAGTTCCGCGTGGAGGGCAAGACGTATGTTGTGCAAGATGGTGACATTCTTAACATCAGATTCAACGTATAGTATATAAACTACAGATTACACAGATTTTACTGATTTTTGACAGAAAATTACAGGGACGCAAGCGTCCGATGGATACAGATGGCTGGATAATTGATGGAAACGAATCAGTTTATATATGGTAAGGAAACATACAAGATTATCGGTGCCGCGATGGAAGTACATAGAACATTAGGCATGGGTTTTCTTGAGTCTGTATATCAAGAAGCCTTAGAGGTGGAAATGACAAAACGTAACATCCCTTTTATACCTCAACACAAAATACAAATCAAATACAAAGATGTTCTTTTGAACCAATACTATATAGCAGATTTGTTTTGCTATGACAAAATCATTGTTGAATTGAAAGCAGTTTCAGCTATTCTTCCTGAACATGAAGCTCAAATTATCAATTACATTCATGCCACAGGAATGAAGTTAGGCATGTTATTGAATTTTGGGGAAGAGAGCCTTTATTATAAACGATTTCCCAACATCACGCCAAAACTCATCTGTACCAATCCGCAGCTTTAGCTGCAAAATTACTACGACTTAACTCTGTATAAATCTGTACAATCTGTAGTTAAAAAAGGAAAAGAATGGAATATGTAATCTTAGTCGATGAGAACGACCAGCCCATAGGTCAGATGGAAAAGCAAGCTGCGCATGTGACACCGCACCTGCACCGCGCCTTTTCCATATTCATCTTCAATTCGAAAGGCGAACTGCTCATGCAGCAACGCGCCCTCTCAAAATACCACTCCCCCGGCTTGTGGACCAACACTTGTTGCAGCCATCCCCGTGCGGGCGAAACGCTTGAAGAGGCCACCTCACGCCGCCTGATGGAAGAGATGGGCATGACCTGCCCGATGCACGAAGTCTACACCTTTATATATAAGGCACCTGTTGGAGAAGGCCTCACAGAGCACGAATTCGACCATGTCTGGATTGGACAAAGCGACGAAGCACCCATCATCAACCATGAGGAAGTGGAATCATGGAAATACATGAGCCTTAGCGATTTGTCCGAAGACATCCAACTCCATCCCGAGCATTACACCGAATGGTTCAAAATCACTTTTGAGGAAATGACCCACCATGCAGCTGTGTTTCAATGAAAAAGCATGAAATTCATGCTTTTTTTATTGAAAATAAATAGTAAATATATTTACTATAAGTATTTTTACTATTTTTGCCGCGATTTTTGAAATTGAAAACGATTAAAATCTAACTATTATGAAGCGCAATTTTCGCATTATTGCTGGAATGCTTTTGTTAGCTATTCCGCTGTGCATGAATGCACAAGTAAAACCTGTCAGACCTGAAGGCTCAAAGAATCACGAAGCCCCGAAGGAAGTCACTGAAAAACCTGAAAAACCCAAAGGCGATGTGGATCGTATGCCCAAAATCTCCGGATTTGTCCAAGGCATGTACCAGGCCAACCTCACCGACGAAGGTGAGCTCAGCAGCAACACCTTAAGAATGCGCCGCGTGCGTCTGTCGGTCGACGGCAAGCTGTCGAAGACAGTGAGTTACAAACTGCAAGGCGACTTTGTCCGCAGCCCCATGCTCGTTGACGCTTATTTGAAGTACAAACCTGCAACGAGTTTGCCATTCAAATCGGTCAGTTC
>DAIOUZ010000124.1:0-2909 GCA_036759285.1 Candidatus Limiplasma sp.
TTTTTCGGGCTGCAAAAATACGACAAATTTCCATACTGACAAGAAAAAACCTGCAAAAAAACTCAATTTTTTCTTTTTGAAAATGTTTCTTGCAGAAAATCAGATTTTTATCAATTTGCCGCAATAAATAAAACAATAAAAACTTGCCTATAGAGTTAAAAAATCGGATATTTGCACGCTCTAACATCCCTCAATTCCACTTTCTGGTGTGTGGTGTGGAGCTTGTAAAAGACTTCGATAGTTATGAGAACAACTATATTCAAAAGTATATGGGTTGCCGCATTAATGGCCGTATTCAGTATTGAGGCCTTGGCTCAAGCCGATGTGGATACCCCTTATTCCTTGTTTGGCATCGGCCAAGTTAGGGATAAATCAATGAATGTCAGGCTGAAAGGTATGGGTGGATTAGCTAATGCCATGTACGACATCGGCATGATTAATCCAGAGAATCCTGCTTCCTACGCTAGAATCGACTCGTTAGCGTTCCTCTTCGATGCTGGTTTCTATTTCAAGTCGTCCAATTTCAGCACCTCAACTCTTTCGGAGCGCTCCAACAACGCCTCTTTCGATTATGTTTCCATGGCCTTTGGCCTTACGCAATGGTGGAAGATGGCTCTGGGAGTGCAGCCTTACAGCGTTTCGCGCTACATCATGACGATTAATTCCGAAAATCCTGAGACCGGAAACTATACTACAAAGTTTAGAGGCACCGGCGGCTTGAATCAGGCCTTTTTGGGCAATGCCTTCAAGTTGGGCAAGCATCTCTCCTTGGGTGCCAATGTTTACTATGTGTTTGGGGATACGCAGACCGAGACTACTTTATATTTCCCGGATTCGCTGTATATGATCGGATCAAGGCACAGTGTCGACATGATGGTCAGTTCCTTCATGTTCGACTATGGTCTATTATGCGATTTCGACTTGAGCAACGAATTAAACTTGAGTTTAGGCGTTACCTATTCACAACCTGTTAGTTTGAAAGGTACGCAGACTTCGTTTATACGCTCCATCGAGGTGAACACCGATACCGATGTCGAGTATCTGATCGACACTGTTGCCAATACAACCCATTCCGCAAAGATACGCATGCCCCAAGGCATAGGTTTTGGCTTTGTGATGCAAAAGAAAGGCCAGTGGAGTGCGGGTGCTGATTTCAATTGGACGCAATGGTCGAAATTTGCCCGTCAAGGGGTCACTGACACGTTGCAGAATTCATGGAATGTGACAGTAGGCGCGGAGTTTACCCCTCGTCATACCTCTGTCTCGAATTATTTCACCCGCGTCACTTATCGTTTTGGCGGTTTCTATGAGCATGGCTATCTGAACCTCAACGGCCACTCTATTAATAGAATGGGCGTTACGGCAGGAATGTCTTTGCCTTTGCCGAAGACGATGTCGAAGGTGAATTTCGCTTTCGAGTTGGGTCAATACGGAACTCGCGAAGCTGGCTTGATACAAGAGCGTTATGTCAAGATGAATGTAGGCGTTTCAGTATTTGAGCATTGGTTCATGAAACGGAAATACAGATAATTCAGGAATCATTAATTTTGGAACGATATTTGAATAAGGAATTTTCAAGTTAAACATTAAAAATAAGAAGAGATGAAAACTAAAAGATTTGTGCTGATTGCCGCCGCCATCATCGGAATGGCAATGAGTGTTTCCGCACAGGAAGCAGGTGATTCGAAGTACGGTGCCGATAGCGTTTCATGCGTTACCAACCTTTCGATGTATCGTGAGTACTACAAGCAATGGGAGGCAGCTAAATATGCTCCTGAAGCCATCAGTATGGAGATGGTCAACGCTTGGAGACAAGTGTTCCTGAATTGCCCGCGCGCTAGCCAGTACGTTTACACGAATGGTGAGAAGATTATGGAGTACTTTATCCGCACCAATCCCAAGCAAAAGGATGCCTACATCGACACGCTTTGCATGCTGATGGACTCGAGAGCGAAATACTTCTCCGTCGACCCGAAGACGGGTGGTTCGCAAGTGGCCAACATCATGGGAAGAAAAGGCCTTCTTATTTACACGTACAACAAAGATCGTTACGAAGAAGCCTACAACGTGCTGAGAGAGGCTGTTGCCCTTGATCCTTCACAATTGCAAGGTGCTTATATTGATGCCTATTTCAAGGCTACCATCGATATGGTGAACAACAACAAGGCTGAGAAGATGACGATCATCAACGTCTATCAGGAACTCTCCGAAGTGCTCGATAACAACATCGGTGCCCTTGCCGAGACTGAGACTGAACTCCTTACTGCCAAGGAAGAGGCCGAAAATTCAGGCGATGCCGAAGCCGTTGCCGGTTTCGACAAGCAAATCGAGAAGAACGAGAAGTCCATTAATATTAATAAAGGTGTGAAGAACAACCTCGACAACCTCTTCCAGCCCTTCGCTTCGTGCGACGACCTGATCAAGGTGTTCAGTGCCAAGATGGCTGAGACACCCGACGACGTGACCCTGCTGAAGCGCATCACCACCATCCTCGATAAGAAGGACTGCACTGATTCGAAGCTCTTCTTGGATGCTGCTGTGAAGCTGAACGAACTGGAGCCCAGCCCCGAGTCTTCCTACAGCTTGGGTATCAAGTTCTTCAAGGATAGAAAGTGGAGCGATGCCGCTACCTTCTTCGAGCAGGCCACCAAGACGGATAACAACGACCGTAAATATCGTGCCTACCGTAACTTGGGTATGTGCTACCAGAACATGGGCAGCCTCTCTCGCGCTCGCGACATCTTCAAGAGAGCCGCTCAGGTTGACCCGACCAACGGCGAGCCTTACCTCCTCATCGGCATGCTCTACGCCGAAAGTTCCAAGCAGTTCAGCGGCGACATCGAAAGCAAGGCTGTTTACTGGGCTGCTGTCGACAAGTGCATCAAGGCCAAGTCCATCGACCCGTCTTG
>DAIOUZ010000124.1:2919-4598 GCA_036759285.1 Candidatus Limiplasma sp.
AAAGAGCCAACGCCTCGATCAGAAATTATTCACAATACTTCCCGTCGATGGAGACCATTTTCTTCAACGACTATAGCGAAGGTCAGTCCTTCCAGGTTGGCGGTTGGATTGGTGAAACCACCACCATCAGAGCAAGAAAGTAATTGAAACACATCCTAAAAATAGGAATCATACTCAACATCACAGCCTATTTGGCTGTGATGTTGTTTTCGTGTTCAAACCCCGACGCGGTAATTAGGGCGATGGGCTCTGAGGACACGTTGTCGGGTGTCATTGCCGACAGTGTGGTCTTCTTTCGCAGCGACTCGGGTGTCGTGAATCTCGAGCTTCATACACCTCGCATGGTCCGTATGGAGAGCAATGAAGACATCATGGAGTTTCCTTTGGGCTTCGATGTCTATATGTATGACAAAAATGGGCAGAAGACCTCGGAGCTTCATGCCGATTATGGCAAAAACTATGGGAAAAACCAAATGATTGAAGCTTTGGGCAATGTCATTGTACGGAATTTCGGTAGCGATGAAACCATGTATTCCGACAAGCTTTTCTGGTATCAGAAGCAGAAGATGATTTACACCCGATCGCATGTGAAGATTGTCACTGCCGACAAGCAGATTGAGGCCGATAGTCTGGTCTCCACGGAAGATTTCTCGGAATATACCATGTATTCGGGCAGCGCCTTGCTTGATGTCGATGAGGAGGACTGAACCATGAGCCATTGGACCATTGTAGCGATTACCTTGTTTTTCTCAGCCCTTTTTTCGGGTTTGGAGATTGCCTTCAACAGCATTAATCGGCTTCAGCTGGAGGTGGAGCTGACCAAGAACACCTTTTCCGCTAAACTCATCAGGCTGTTTTTGAAAGACCAGTCACGTTTCATTACTGCATTGTTGCTGGGCAACAACATCGCCCTCATCATTTACGGTATGAGCATGTCGCAACTGCTTGATGCGCCTGTCACCCACTGGCTCCAACTCATCTCTCTTGATAATGATTTCATGATGCTGTTGGTGAAGACCGTTCTTGCCACCTTGCTTGTGTTGTTGGTGGGAGAGTTTTTGCCCAAGACCTTGTTCCGCATTAATCCCAATGCCATCCTTTCGTTTTTTGCCTTTCCGACTTTCCTTTGCTATTGTTTGCTCTATCCCTTGATATTGGTCTACACGGGCATCTCGGAGTTCATCATCCGTCATGTGTTGAGGGTGAAAGTCGCCAACGAGAATTACCAGTTCAGCACAGTCGACTTGAATGACTTCATTGCCGAATATGCCGACCAAGAGGAAGCTGACGAGGACATGCAACAGGAAATCCAGCTGTTTCAGAACGTGATGGAGTTTCGTTCGGTGAAGTTGCGTGAGTGCATGGGACCGAGAAACGAGATCGAGTCGGTCAAGCTGACGGATTCCATCGAGACTGTGAAGCAACGGTTTGAGGAGACCAAGCATTCCAAACTCATCGTGATTTCGAACAGCATCGACGACATTGTGGGTTATGTCCATCTCAATGATGTGGTGAGGGCCATTGCCGATCACCGTCAGGTGACGTTACAGGATCTCTTGCGCCGCATCGACTTCTTCCCTGAGACCTATACCGCCGACCGTTTGTTGAAGCATTTTATCCAGAAGCGGCAAGGTGTGGCTGCTGTCGTGGATGAGTTTGGCGGCACGAGTGGTATCATT
>DAIOUZ010000124.1:4608-7243 GCA_036759285.1 Candidatus Limiplasma sp.
ACGGCGGGCATTGTCACCATGGAAGACGTGGTGGAAGAGATTTTTGGCGAAATCGACGATGAATATGACGTGGAAGAAGAGGTGGAACGCGTGATCGATGACCACACTTTTGTCTTTTCGGCCCGCCTTGAAATCGACTATCTGAACGATACCTATAAACTCGACCTCCCCGTTTCCGACGATTATGAAACACTTGCGGGAATGATATTGCATTATTGTGAGAGCATTCCTGAGCAGGGCGAGGAGCTGAATATTGGGAAATATCAGCTGAAAATATTGAAAGCATCGAACATGAAATTGGATGAAGTGGAATTACATTTCGTCAACAATTAACTGATTTGTAATATTTTACACATCACCGAGTCTTTCATCCAAAGAGGGTAAAAAATAAAAATCACTTATTTAATCCTCCGAGTTGAAATCTTTACTAAATTTGCACGCTCAAAATTGAAGTTTAATAGTAGTAAAAATAGATAATTGAATTATGGCAGCAATTGAAAAAATCAGAAGACATTCTGGATTGTTGATCGCAATCATTGGTATTGCATTGTTAGCGTTTGTCTTACAAGACCTTTTCCAAAGTCAGGGAAGGAACCGTGAATTTAATGTCGCGGTTGTGGATGGAGAAAAGATTCCCTATCAAGACTTTGAGAACCAGAAAGAGAAGAATTTGGAGAACAGAAGATCCCAGAGCAACAACAACCTCACCTCAGCTGAGACTTATAGCGTGTACAACAGCACCTTGGATGAGATGATCAAGGAACACATCATGACCAAGGAATATGAGGCTATGGGAATGGGCGTCACTTCCGATGAACTGTACGACCAGTACATGGGTGATGAGCCACACCAGTGGGTTAAGCAGATTTTCCCCAGTGAGGACGGTGGTGTCAACAAAGAGTTGATTCAGTATTATCTCCAAAACCTCAACGAATTGCCGGCTAACGCTCGTGTGCAGTGGATCGACATAGAAAGAGCTGTGAAGGACAACCGCTTGGAGACGAAATTCCAGAACCTGGTGAAGGCTTCTTATTTTGTGCCCAATGCTTTGGCCAAGAAATATTACGACAACAAGAACATCAAGGCTTCTGCCGATGTCATCGCTTTGCGCTATTCCACCATTCCCGATTCAACGGTGGTGGTGACCGACAAGGATAACAAAGCTTTCTACGAGGAGAACAAATACCGTTATGAGACCGATGAAAGACGTGATATCGAATACGTCGTTTTCGACATTAAGCCTTCGTTGGAGGACCGTCAGGAAGCCCTGAAGTTCGTTCAGGACATGAAGGATGACTTTGCTTCCACTGATAACGTAATCAATTTCGTCAATGCCAATTCCGACAAGCGTTACGACAGCACTTGGATGGGCAGAAGCGACGTTCCCCAACAGATTGAGAAATCCATGTTCGACAATGGCAATGGTGTGGGATATGTGTTTGGCCCATACGAAGACGAGGATGCCTTCAATTTGGTGCGCATCGTGGACATGCAAAATCGTCCCGACTCGTTGAGAGCTAGCCATATCTTGATTGCTTACAAGGGCGCTTACAATAGCCAAGATACCATCACAAAGGATGAAGCCAAGGCTAAGGCTGAAGGTCTCTTGGAAGAACTGAAGGCCAACCCCAAGAACGAGGGTATGTTTGCCGAACTGGCAGGCCTTTACTCCTCCGACCCGGGTTCGAAAGAAAAGGGTGGTGACTTGGATTGGTTTACCGATGGCAGAATGGTTCCCGCTTTCAACGAATATGTGGTGAACAATCCTGTGGGTTCCATGGGTATCGTCGAGACTCCCTTTGGCTACCATATCATTAAGGTGACGGGCAAGACCGAGGCTCAGCCTAAGGTCCGTCTGGCCTTCCTGAAGCATGAGATTTCTTCGAGCACCAAGACTTATCAGAACATCTTTGCTGAAGCCAACAAGTTCGTCACCGAAAACAAGACCTACGACCAATTCAATGCCGCTATTGAGGAGCAGGGTCTGACGAAGCGCACCATGCCTCGCATGAATACCGCTACCTATCAGATTGCAGGTATCGAAAATCCGCGCCAGATTGTCCGTTGGGCTTTTGATGAAAAGACCAAGGTGGGTGACGTGTCAAGCATCTTCGACCTCGACAATATGTTTGTTGTGGCTGCTTTGACCAACATCGTTCCTGAAGGCTATGCTCCGTTGAGTGTTGTCGCCGATCAGGCCAAATACCAAATCATGAACAAGAAGAAGGGTGAGATGGCCGTTGAGAAGATGAAGGCTTGCGGCAATGACGTGGATAGAATGGTCAATGAGCTCGGTGCAGAATCCACGACGGTTTCCGATTTGTCGATTGAATCGCGTGTGTTGAGCAACTTCGGCGTTGAAGCTGACATCGTGGGTACCATTCTCGGTATGAAGGAAGGTGAGGTAGTTGGTCCCGTCGCTGGCAACGCTAGTGCCTTTATCATCAAGAATGTGAAGTTCACCCAACCGGCAGAGACTACTGACTATAGCGATATTCTCAGAGAAAAGACCAGCCAGTTCAACAATAAGGTTTTGGGTGGTTCGATTTACAATGCCTTGAAGAATCAGGCCAAGATCGAAGACAACAGAGCTGTTTTCTATTGATTATTAAGACTGTGTAAAGAAATAGTATTT
>DAIOUZ010000124.1:7253-9352 GCA_036759285.1 Candidatus Limiplasma sp.
AATGATGCCCGGCATAGTATGGATTACTGTGGAATAACAAAATCAAATGAATAAGCTGAGAATCTTTATGTTTGTCGCAGTCCTTGCCTTTGCCGCATACGGCTGCCGTAAACCCGTTGAGGTGTCTTTTGTCACCAGCGCATTTGAAATCGCTGCGCAAGGAGGCGTTTTGGAAACCAGCCTTGAGTCGAATGGCGAGTGGAATATTAACTCGGTTCCTGATTGGATAACGGTTTCGCCCATTTCGGGGACGGGCAATGCTACCTTGACCCTGACCGTGCTTCCCAATAGCACAACGGAAACCCGCACATGCGAAATCAAAGCTACGACGAAAGATAATACTGCTATGTTGACCGTCACACAAGCCTTTGGTGTTTACCTAAATATTTCCCCTGAATCATTTGAATGTGGTGAAGCAGGTGGAGAATTTAATGTGACCGTGTCATCAAACGACAGTTGGTTTGTGACGAACTTGCCGGATTGGATAATGTGCTCAGCGACTTCGGGTAGCGGTGATGCTACCATCACGGTGACGGTGCACGCTATCATCGGTGACATGTCGTCAGATCGCGAGGCCAATGTGGTGATTGGCAATGAGCAGATTCAGAAGACGTTGCATGTGGTTCAGCATCTTGACCCACAAATCAGCATTTCGGTTGCTCCAGGGCAGTTGGAAATGCCATATGAGGGTGGCTTGGCTACGCTCGATGTGACGTGTGAGGGCGCTTGGACGGCCTCGACTATAGTGGATTGGATTGCCTTGGATAAGACCGAAGGTGAAGGTGATACCGAATTGACGGTGACGGTGAGTGAGAACCCAGATCTTACGCCACGCCAAGCCAATATTGAATTGATTTCCTCAACAGGAGCAAGTGCAGTCGTTTCCGTGAAGCAAGAGGCTGCTCCCGATCCGCATTTCTTGGAAGTTTCACCCGTTGACATTTACTTTAGCAAAGAAGGAGGCACCCAAGAAATCACTATCGGATGTGACACGGAATGGAAAGTCGACTTGACTTCGGATTGGCTCTCGGTTTCAGAGATGATGGGAACGGGAGATGCAACCATCTCATTGATAGCGGAGCCTAACAACTTTGAATCCCCACGAGCGACAGAGCTTTTCATTAGTTCTGAAGGATTGGATAGAAGAGTGAAAGTGAGCCAAGAGGCAGGTGATGAGATCATGGTTGCTACGTTTGTCCCCGACACTGTTTTTGCCGCTTATACAGGAGGTGTATATCATCTGGAATTGACTTCAAATACGAGTTGGCAATTGGAATCGAGTAGCTGGATTAGCTTGATGACCACCTCGGGTGAAGGCGATGCTTCGCTTGATATCGTTGTGGATTACAATTCTGCAGAATTCAGTCGAATGGGTTTTGTGAGGGCTGTGAATAATGGTCAGGTACTGGGCAAGGCTGTCGTTGCGCAAGAAGGCAAGCCGAATATCTTGGAAACCGACTTTACTGAAATCGATGCGCGTCCCGAGGGAGGAGAATATGACATTCACGTGACTGCAAACCAGGCTTGGGAAGTGACCTACAATGTCGATTGGATTAGCTGTACACCTGAAAGCGGCTTCGGCAATGGGGAATTCACTATTACGGTTGAGCCTATGCCGAGTGCCCAACCCCGAATAGGCCGATTGAAATTGACGGGTTCAACAGGAGCGGAGGTAATCATCACGGTGAATCAACACCAATAAAACAAAAAAAGACGGGCAAACGCTCGTCTTTTTTGTTGTTCACATGGACGGTAGCTTAGAATCCTGTGCCGAACCAATACCAGAACTTGTTCTCCATCTCCTTCCATGCCTGGCGTGTTGAGGCGGCAAAGTCGGTGGTGTATTGGTTGAGGAGCTCGGTGGCCTCTTTCTTCTTACCGTCTGCAAGCAGTGCTTTGGCTCTGTCTTCGATGGCAGGGATTTCGTCGAAAGCTTTCTGCTCGAAACGGTTAGCTGTGCCCATCAAGGTCTGCTTGGTGCGACCCCATTGTACAGTAGCCAACTTGTTGGCCTTGCGGTAATGCCACAGTACGGCGTTCTCGTTGTAGCGGAAATGGCCGCAAACCTCAAATCCGGCGGGCATTTTTGTAGCTCCGGC
>DAIOUZ010000124.1:9362-10025 GCA_036759285.1 Candidatus Limiplasma sp.
CTTGGTTGCGCCCCAGCGGATCTGAGCCAGTTTGTTGGCCTTGCGGTAGTGCCAAATCCAAGCCTCATCGCGATAGCGCAATTGACCGCATTTGTCGAAACCTTCAGGCAGGGTGGTGGAGCCGGAAAAGATAGGGATGCGAGGGCTTTGTCCCGGGTTGTCGCAAGCCATCCAGCAGATGGCGCCGATTTCATCGGGCATCCAGCTGCGGCATTGGATGATGTGGTGGTAACTACTCCAAGCCACGGCCACGGTACGCTGGAAATTGATGGTGCCAGGAGCCAGATAATTGAGAGTGTTCATCATTGCGCTGCCTACCCAAGGATTGGCGATAGGACTGATGATGGTGTCGTTGACCACACCGTCGTCAGTGCGTTTCTTGCTGACCATTTTCACGTTGCGTGTCATGTCCATATCGGTGCCTTCGTAGGTACTGCGGAAGAGTTCCATCACTTTGCGGACGTCGACATTTTCATCGGGTTTCACTGAGAAGGGCAATTCGGGCATGTCGCGGTTGAGGTTGAGCGAGGGGGCCAGCTGGCTGAGGATGAAGAACTCGCGGTCGCTGTAGTTCTTGCCACCGCCATATTCGGCGCGGAAGGCCTTCCAGAAGATGAAGTCGCCTTGGCCGTCCCAAAGGCCGTATTTTTTCGCCACGGCCTC
>DAIOUZ010000125.1:0-9879 GCA_036759285.1 Candidatus Limiplasma sp.
GCAGTCATGTCATTCCTGTGCGTGCCAAACAGGCTCCAAAAAGCATGTCATCCCCACGGTGGGCTGTGCAGTGGCATGGGATCTATGCTTTTTGAAGCCGTCCATCAAGGTCTTTGCTTCTTGAACCGCCGCGCATAGATTCCATGCTTGCACACAAGCCTCTGCAGGAATGACATGCGCGGCTTGCGGAATGACATGCGCGGCTGGCTTTACATTGGTTGCAGGTTTCAGCAGTCATGTCATCCCTGTGCGTGCCAAACAGGCTCCAAAAAGCATGTCATCCCCGCGCTGGGCTGTGTGCTGGCATGGGATCTATGCTTTTTGAAGCCGTCCATCAAGATCCTTGCTTTTTGAACCGCCGCGCATAGATTCCTTTCTTTCGCACAAGCCTCCGTAGGAATGACATGCGCGGCTGACCGAGGCCGTCCGTCAGGGTTTTTTGCCTCCTAGGTCGCCATAGTCGGCTTTTTCCTTATCTTTGCAGCCCTAATCGTTAATATGACCTCCATGAAACAACACACCCTTACCCGCACCATTATGCTCCTGCTGTTCTTCACGATGAGCGGCAGCATAATGGCCCAAATCCCCAACGGTTACTACAACAGCGCCAACGGTAAGACCGGCGACGAACTGAAGACCGCACTGCACGACATCATCAAAGGCCACCATGTGGTGAGCTATAACGGCCTCCTCAATGCCTTCGCCTACACTGACTGCAAGCCCAACGGCAAGATTTGGGACATCTATTCCAACATCGAATACAGTCTCAACACAGGCTTGTGCGGCGAATACGAACAGGAAGGCGACTGCTGGAACCGTGAACACACCTGGCCGCAGAGTTGGTTCAACCAAAACACCACACCCCGCAGCGACCTCTTCCACGTGTATCCTACCGATGGCTTCGTCAACGCGCAACGCGGCAACTACCCTTACGGCGAGGTCAGCCATCCCACCTACACCTCGGGCAACGGCTCCAAGTTGGGGCCTTGCGCCACCACAGGCTACTCAGGCAAGGCATTTGAGCCCATCGACGAATACAAGGGTGACATCGCCCGCAGTTACTTCTACATGAGCGTGCGCTACTACAGCGAAGACGATGACTGGGGCACGAGCGGCATGACCAACAAGGCCGAAATCAAGCCCTGGGCCATGACCATGCTACTGCGCTGGAGCGACGAAGACCCCGTCAGCCAGAAAGAGATTGACCGCAACAATGCTGTCTACGGCTATCAAAACAACCGCAACCCCTTCATCGACCATCCAGAGTATGCCCGCATGATCTGGGACCCGAACTGGCAAGGCGGCAGCTCCTACAACATCACCTGCGCCACGGGTTTGCAGCACGGCAGCGTGTCGGCACCCGAGAGTGCCCTGGAAGGCAGCACCGTGGCCATCACCGCTACACCCGACCCGGGGTATATGGTAGGCACTTACACCGTGTATAAGACAGGCAACCCGAGCACCACGGTCACGGTGAGCAGTAACGGCACCTTCACCATGCCCGGCTATGCCGTCACCGTCAGCGCCACTTTCGTGGTGAACAACACCTATTATGACATCGCTTTGGGCACAGTAAGCCACGGCAGCATCAGCGCCTCTGCGACGAGCGCCAAATCGGGTACCACCATCACGCTGACGGCGACGCCCAATACGGGTTACAGCCTTTATTCGTGGTACGTCTTCAAGACGGGCGACATGAACACTTCCGTCAACGTCAGCGGCAACAGCTTCGTCATGCCCGCTTTCAACGTCACAGTAATGGCGACCTTCTTGCAAGGCGAGGTGAGCAGCGGCGACTATCTGAAAGTGACCACGGCACCTGCGGATTGGAGTGGGGAGTACCTCATCGTTTGCGAGGCGCAAAATGTGGCGTTCAACGGAACGGTGGAAAGCAACTGGGGCCGATGCAGCGCCGTGACCATCACCAACGGCACCATTGTGAGCAATACGACCACCGACACCTATAAGGTGACGGTGAGTGCCACTCGTACGGGATACTCCTTCCTTTTCCCCGATGGGAAATACATGAACTGGACGGGCGAGAAACGTTTTACAGAAGGCACCACGGCGGTTAGCTATTCGATTTCGCTAAGCAACGGAGCAGCCGTCATCAGCTATGGGGAATGCCAACTGCAATACAATTACAACAGCGGTAACGGAGGCTTGAGGTCATACAAGAACCCTCAAACGGCCATCCAACTCTATAAGAAGAGCGCCCCAACTGCTGCCCCCGACCGCAGCATCCATTTCAATCCCAACGGCGGCATGGGCTCGATGGACGACCAGACCGTCACTGAGTTTGAGCCTACAGCATTGAATGCCAATGCCTTCACGAGAGAGGGGTATGTCTTTGACGGCTGGAACACCGAAATAGACGGTACGGGCGACTACTATGCCGACGAAGCCACCGTCATCCTCCTCGATGACCTCACACTTTATGCACAGTGGAACCAGTTGTTCACTATCACCTTGGCCGAAACGACGCACGGCATCATCAGCAGTAGTGCCATCCAGGCCTTTGAAGATGACGAAATCATCCTGACCGCTCAGCCGGACCCTTGTTTTGCCTTGGCGCAGTGGGTGGTGACCGATGCGCAAGGCAATCCCATCACGGTCACGGAGAATGGATTTGATATGCCTGCCAGCGATGTCACTGTGAATGCGGTGTTCAGCTATTCGCCGCAGAGCTTCGTGCAGGAGTATCAGTTGGTCACCGCTGCCGACCAGCTGGTCGCAGGCCGCACCTATCTGATCGTCAATGTCGACAACGGCAAGGCCTTGGGAACGGTGCAAAACAACAACAACCGCAGTGCCGCTGAAGTGAGCATTGAGGATGATGTCATCGCCACTATCGACAACACCGTTTGCGAGTTGACTTTAGGTGCGGTTGGAAACAACTGGACTTTCTTTGATGCGGGTTGGGGCAATAACGGAGGCTATCTCTATGCCGCCAGCAGCAGCAACAACTATCTGAAGACGCAGGCCTCAAACAATGCCAACGGACAGTGGAGCATTACCTTTGGCTCAAATGGTGTGGTCACCCTTCAGGCACAAGGCGCTAATACCCACAACCAGTTGAAATACAACAATTCTAACAACATCTTTTCGTGCTACACCTCGGGCCAGCTCGATGTTTGTCTTTTCCGCCGCACCGAAGTCTATGACTATCCTGCCGAGCAAACCATCACTCTTTCCTCGGGGTGGAACTGGTGGTCGACCTATCTCGACATCGACTTGACGCAGCTTGAGGCGGCTTTGGGCAATATGGCTTCCAACATTACTTCGCAAAGCGAGGGTTTTCGCTCCTACGTCAACGGCATAGGTTGGATGGGTGAATTGAGCCATATCCAAGCCGCTCAGATGTATAAGATTCAGATGGTCGAAGGAGGCACTATCACGTTGAATGGTATACCTGTCCAAGCCGCAGATGCTCAGATTACCTTGAATCCGGGCGACAACTGGATTGGCTATCCCGTGGCAGAGTCGATGAGCCTTAGTGCGGCTTTTGCAGGTGCCCATCCAGTGAATGGCGACAAGGTGAGTTCATACGACCTTTATGCCCAATACTACAATGGGGTTTGGTACGGCAGTCTTCTCAACCTTGAACCAGGCCAGGGCTATATTTACAAATCGAACGCATCCCAAACCAAGACCTTCAGTTTTCCTGTGAGGTAAAAATAGTAAAGATATTTACTGTCTACATCTTTACTTTTTGTATTTTTGCGCCACAAAAGGAAAACGAAATGATATTCACACCTACGAAATACCAACTGCAGACCATTGCGACGGGCCGAGTCTTTGAAGATCAAGGCTGGACGTTGGATGACAAGGAATGCCCCACGCCGAGCATGGTGCGTCCCATCTATGAGAAGAAACAACTTGAGGTGAAAAAAGAGGCCTGCCTTGGCTTGTACCGCTATGCCGACTGGCTGCCCATCAAGACCATGCTAAGAAAGCCTACCGAGCCTATCACCTATAAGAGCGAAGGCCTTGCCGCAAAGCTGGGGCTGCATAACCTCTACATCACCTTCAACGGCTGGTGGCCCGAGCGCAACGCTCACATGACCACCTGCTCTTTCAAGGAGATGGAGGCTTATTCTGTGTGCGCTCGTTTGGGTGACGACCTGAAAGACCAAGTGTTGGTGGTGGCTTCGGCAGGCAACACAGCCCGCGCCTTCGCCAAGGTGTGCTCCGACAACAATATCAAGCTGTTGCTTTGTGTGCCTCAGGATAACATCAATGCCTTGTGGTTCGACAAGCCGCTGAATCCTTGCGTGAAACTCATCACCACCGAGTCGGGCAGCGACTATTTCGATGCCATCAACC
The DNA here is from genome assembly GCA_036759285.1 of Candidatus Limiplasma sp. Classification (GTDB taxonomy): domain Bacteria; phylum Bacteroidota; class Bacteroidia; order Bacteroidales; family F082; genus Limimorpha. The sequence goes on from DAIOUZ010000125.1 coordinate 4,327, forward strand.
TCTCGAACGTGGTCTGTGAGATGGACGGCTACCTCGCCGAAGGCGGAGCTAAGAACATCGCCCGTCGCGATGGCATGAGCACCACCATGATGTCGGCCACGACCTTCATCGGCCGCACGCCTGATTTCTATTTCCAGGCTGTGGGTAGTGGCACGGGCGCCATTGCCGCTTGGGAGGCCAACCTGCGCTTCATCGGCGACGGACGCTACGGCACCAACAAAGCCCGCTTGATGGTCTCGCAAAACAAGCCTTTCGTCCCCATGTACAATGCATGGCGTGCCGACTCACGTGCCCTGTTGCCATACGATGCCGACCAGGCCCGCAAGGATGCCGCTGAGATTTGCGCTCCAGTGCTCTCCAACCGCAAGCCACCTTACGGCCTTGCAGGAGGCTTATACGATGCGCTGAAAGACACCAACGGCGACATTTTCGCTGTCAGCAATACTGAAGCCGATGCCGCAAAGGCTTTGTTTGAGCAAACAGAAGGCATCGACATCTATCATGCCGCCGCCGTGGCCACAGCTTCCTTGCAGCAGGCGATAGAGCGCGACATGGTGAAGCCCGACGACGTGATCATGCTCAACATCACAGGTGGCGGCGAGCGTCGCTTCCTCGCCGAGCATGAAATCTACAACCTGCAGCCTTCACATATCTTCAAGATTGGCTTCACTAAGGCCGAGGTTGAGTCGGTTTTAAAGTTTTGAGTAAAGAGATCAGTTGTTGTGAGATTCCCTACGGGAATGGCGATTGCTTATGCTGTGAACCGCGGCGGTAGGTCATGTTTGCAGAACGTAACTGTTTCAAACCGCCGCTTGTTAAACTGGTGTGTTTATTCCATTCCCGTAGGGAATCTCCCAAAATAATTCCTCCGCCACACCGTCGGCGAAAAGCATCTGTGCGTCGGTGAGGTAGAGGAATTCTCGTGTCTGTGTGAGCTTGCCTTGGGCAATCAAAGGTTGGGCATGTTGTTCGCAATAGGTGGAGAAACGTTCGCCCATCTCACGTTTCATGTATTTCAGGTCGATGCCCCAATGGGTGCGCAAGCGCAGCATCACGTATTCGTCGTATTGCTGCTCGGATGTTAATTGTTCAATTTCTACTACTGGTTCTTGGACGCGCTTTGCGTCATTGCGAGGAGGAACGACGAAGCAATCTAGAGAAGGAAGCTTTTGGTCTAGATTGCTTCGTTCCTCGCAATGACGCAAAGCGGCAGACATTGCTTCACAATACTTTTCAACGCTGGAAACATTCCACTGCCGCGAGCTACCGTCAAAGGAATGCGCCGAAGGCCCGAAACCTGCATAAGGTGTCCCGAACCAATAGCTGGCATTGTGTTTGGAGTGCATTCCGCGCTTGCAGAAGTTGGAAATCTCATAATGCAAATAACCGTTTTCGGCGGCACGGCGACAAAGAATTTCATAATCGCGTAGGGCATCCTCTTCATGGACAGGCTTCACCTTGCCTAATTCAATCTGCTTGGTCAAAATGGCATTGGGTTCCAAGGTGAGCGCGTAGGCGGAGAGGTGAGGGATACCTAACTCGAAGAAAAGGTCAAGATTGCAGTTCCATTGCTCGGCATCTGAAGTGGGCAGACCGTAAATCAAGTCGATGCTGATGTTGCTGAACCCCGCTTGTTTGGCCCAATCGAGGCACTGGCGGGCATGGTTGGCATCATGGCGGCGGCTCAAATACTTCAAATCATTGTCGAAGAAGCTCTGGATGCCGATGCTAAGCCTGTTAACACCGAGTTGGCGCAAACCTTCAAGATATTCCAGCGACAGTGTGTCGGGATTGGCCTCAAGGGTAATTTCAGGGTTGTTTCCAATGGGATAAGTATCATTAATAAGGTGCAACAGCTCGCCAATTTCCTCGATGGTAAGCAACGAAGGCGTTCCACCACCGAAATAGATGGTGTTGACGGTTTCGCCTTGCAGATAGTCTTTCCTCATTATGATTTCCGCCTTCAATGCTTCCAAAAACCGCTCTTTCAGCTTCAAGGAAGGCAGCGAATAGAACCCGCAATAGGCACATTTCGAGTTACAGAAGGGAATGTGGATGTAGAGGCCTGCCATAGTGCAAAAATTAATCCATCTGGCTTGAAATTGACCGCCTATAGATTCCTCTTATCGTCTAACCTTCAATGTCATTCCTTGCAGAGGAATGTGTGCTTGGAATCTATTGGAGGTCAGACGATGGAATGACATAGGCGGTCAATTTCAAAAACAAAACGATTTATTACTTCTCGATAACTAGTTTGACGGTCATATCTCCCTCATGGGTCTTGAGACGGACGAAATACACGCCGTTTTGCAAGTCCTTAAGCAGGATATGCTCAAAGCCTTCGTTGATACGCATCACGCTTTGGCCCATCATGTTGAACACTTCCACTTGATGGACACCCGATCCTTCCACATGAAGGGTTTCGTTGGCGGGATTCGGATATACTTTGATATTCTTTCCGTTTTCTTGGATGGCATCAGGAATCGGAGTCACCGAAAATGGGGCCGAAGCGGCTCCGCAGTTGTCGTCGTACACGGCAATGACGACATAATCGTAGGTTTCGAAGAAGACAACGTCGGAATCTACAAATTCAGTTGTCATCAAGGAGTCAGCAAGCAGTTCGCCGTTTCTCGTGATAATGTAGTTCAACAAATTTCCTGTGGAGCCGGCTTCAGGTTCGGTCCAGTGCAGATACACTTCGGGGAAATCACCGCCAGTCTCTGCCGTCAGGTTGCGGGGAGGGTTGCAGCTGATGACCACTTCCTCCTCGCGAATCCAGCCCATGCGGTCGTTGCTGCCTTTGTAGGTGCCAAAAACCAGATTTTCAACAGGTTGATTCAAGGCGTATGCAGTCACATAAACAGGGTCATCGGGAGAGAAGTTTTGGACATAGGTCAAGGTGACTATTTCCAGCATGCCGTCGCCGTTGATGTCGCCAAGGTTGGCTCCATTCATATAGGAGAGGCCTTGCGGACGCAATGGGAAGCCTTCGGTCACCTCGGTGCCGTCCATCTCCCAAGCTCGGATGTAGCCTTGTTCGCCATCCATCAGATTGAAGTCGGTGATGATTTCGTTTTCGCCGTCGCCGTCGATGTCGGCCACAGAGATAAAGCCTTCGATGCCCGAACTTAGGTTGAGTGGGAATCCGGGAGCCACATTGCCTTCGGCATCATATTGGTAGAACACGTTACCTTCGCCAGAGACGCCCATAAAGATGGCGTATTCGTCGCCGTTTTTGACGGCCGTCGGGGCGGAATAAGTCCAACTTGAAACGGGTTTTGGCCAGCCGTCAAGGTAGTCGCCATTCCCACCCATGATACGGCGCGCGTAATGGTGCGGGTTGTCACCATGGCAGGCACCCACGAGGCTCCAGTCGGTAAAACCGTGGCCGAATAAGTCGACCACGAGTGGCGATTGGTAGGAATACTTGTAGGCTCCTTCACTGTCTATCATATTAAGTTGTGTGCCCGTATTATTGACGTAGTAAAGCGCCGAGGTGGTTGCTGTGAAAAGCAGCAAAGTGCCGTCACCACAGTCGGCCAAGGTGGGCGTGAAGGCAGGCGTTGAAGGCATTTCGAAGGGGAAGCCCTCTATCTCCTCGCCTTGTAGGTTCCACACATGGACACCTGCTGAGATGTTTGCCGAGGCTTTTCCGCGGCCACTGAAAACGATTTCCAACTCGCCGTCGTTGTTGAGGTCGGCCAAAACAGGGGCGCAGATGAGCGGATTGTTGTTCGTCACAGTGGCAAGCAGCACTTCACCAGTGTTGCTAAAAACATTGATGCCGCCTCGGGCATTGCCGTAAGCAGTAAGCACTACGATTTCAAGGGTGCCGTCACCATCAATGTCGCCAACAGCAGCAGGATACTGGGCCATGCCTCCGACCAAAGGTTGTGTCCAAACCACGTTGCCTTGTCCATCGATGACGTTAATCTCCTCGTTGTGGCAGAGGATGATTTCGTCGGCGCCGTCGTTATTGAGGTCTGCTAAAGCCAAGCCTCGCATGGGTTTGTAGGTAGTGTTGGAGGCGAAACTCAACGGAAATCCTGGCATGGGTGCCAAGCCGTCGCGGGCAGCTGGAGGCAACTGGGTTTGTACGGTTTCGGTTTGGATTACGCCTTCTTCATTGATGAAGGCACGTGTTGCTGCTTGTTGGGCATAAACTCCCGCCGACAGGAACAGAAAAGCAAATAGTAGTAGATGTAACTTTTTCATTTTGTGAGGGTTTAGTGAAACAGAAAGGCCGCATCATTTGCCGACATTACCAGCGAATGACACGGCCCTATTAATGATCAAGAACCGATCGATGGATTATTTCTCTTTCTTGCAGCAGCCACAGAGGCATTTGTAGCAAAGGCCAGCGAGGCAAGCACCAACGAGCGGAGCCACGATGAAGAGCCACACTTGGCCCATGGCACTCCATTCACCACACTTTGAGAACAAGGCGACGCCAAGCGAGCGGGCGGGGTTGACCGAAGTGTTGGTCAGCGGGATGCTGATGAGGTGGATGAGCACCAGGGTGAGACCGATGGCGAGGCCACCGAACTTGCCGTTGGCGTGACGGTCGTCGGTGACACCGAGGATGACCATCAGGAACACGAAGGTCAGCAGGGCCTCAACGAGGAACGCACCCCACATCGTGGTCTGTTGATAACCAGCAGCCACGTCAGCAGCGCTGAAGAAGTCGCCATAACCGTTAGCAGCGAAAGTGCCGAGCTGCATTCCGGCAGACTTGGCGATCACCATCAACAAGCAACCGGCGATGATACCGCCGATGATCTGAGCAAGCCAGTAAATGAGCATCTCTTTCAGCGTCATGCGGCCGTTAGCCCACACGCCGAAGCTCACAGCGGGATTGAGGTGAGCGCCAGAGATATGGCCGATACCGTAGGCCATGGCAATCACCGTGAGACCGAAGGCGATAGCGACGCCCAGGAATCCGACATGTCCGAAGATAGCGGTACCGCAACCGCCAAACACTAAGACGAAGGTGCCGAACAATTCGGCGAAGAATTTGTTTCCAATCTTCATAGTAGTTTGATTTTTAAGAGGTTATAAATACAAATAATTAATCTATAATGACTTTCAAAATGCTTGTTTCGTTTCCAAAATGCAAACGTACGAAATAAATCCCTTTCTTCAAACTTTCCACATTGATTTTTTCAACGGCCCCCTGAAGCTCCAACACCCGTTGGCCGGTCACGTTGAAGACCTCCACCTTCTGGGCCACTGCACCTTCTATGGATATCAAGTCGTTTGCGGGATTGGGATAAAGCTTCACCGGCGCCTCCACAACAGGATCGGAGAGGCCTGTCGAGGTCTCCTGGACCCAGCCTGTCCGGTCGTTGCTGCCCTTGTAGGTGCCATACACCAGGTTTTCCTTGGGCTGGTTCAGCGCGAAAGCGGTCACATACACCGGATCGTCGGCCGAGAAGTTCTGCACGTATGTGAGCGTCACGATCTCCAACTTACCGTCCCCGTCGATGTCTCCGAAGTTGGCGCCGTTCATATAAGTAAGCCCTTGCGGCCGCAGTGGGAAGCCGTCCAGCACCT
>DAIOUZ010000126.1:0-4379 GCA_036759285.1 Candidatus Limiplasma sp.
GCGACATCTCCCATACTATAACTTCCGCGCCCACGAAGGCCTGATGCGCAACCTCGTCATCCGCTGTAACTCAAAGGGCGAGTTCATGGTCATCCTTGTCATCAACGAGGAGAATGCCATCGTGCGCCACGAACTGATACCCGCACTGGAGATGGCCTTCCCGCAAATCGTCTCGCTACTGTTGGTCATCAACCCGAAGATGAACGACATCATCAACGACCTGCCCTTTGAATGCCTGAAAGGCGAGCCTTACCTCATCGAGACTATGGCTTCTCCTCGACCAGGTTTCGACGACTTGAAGTTCCGCATCGGTCCAGTTTCGTTCTTCCAAACCAATGTCTATCAAGCCGAAAGGCTTTACAAGACCGCCTTCGACCTCGCCAATGTGCAAGGCGACGAGCTGATGTATGACCTTTACACAGGCACAGGCACCATCGCCCAATATTTTTCCCGTTTCGTGAAGAAAGTGGTCGGCATCGAGTATGTAGAGGCCGCCATCGAAGATGCCAAGGTGAATGCCGAAATCAACGGCATCAAGAACTGCACGTTCTATGCTGGCGACATGGCCAAGGTTTTCACCGACGACTTCATTACAACCAACGGTCACCCCGACCTCATCGTCACCGACCCGCCGCGTGCAGGCATGGCCGAAAAGGTGGTCGAACAACTGCTGAAAATCCGCGCCAAGAAAATCGTCTACGTCAGCTGCAATCCCGCCACACAAGCCCGTGACTTGCAACTGCTTGACGCAGCCTATAAAGTCATGGCCGTGCAGCCCGTTGACATGTTCCCGCATACACAGCACGTGGAGAACGTGTGTTTGTTACAGCTAAGAGAATCTTAATTCCTTGTCTTCCAATTTCTCAACCGGCACTCCATATTCTGCTTCACATTCCCAGCAAAAAGCCAAGAATCAGCGAAATGGAGGTTGCCCTTTGGGAACATGCTCTCGTAGGCGGGGACAAAAACCATTTCGGGATCGAGGTCGGGACAGACAGTATTGTGCTTGTAGAAATAGGTTCTTGTCGGACAAGGCACAATGAGAACACTGTCGCGGTTGGCGCTGTACTTCGCCATACCTAACTGATATTCAGCGGGAATGGTATCCGTTTGCATCGTCCAAGTAGTAGGAATAACACCCGCCACATCGCCTCGCGATGCCATACCAATGGCTGTTGTATCCGTCACCGAATTGAAGATGATGAGCTTCCCAACCTCGGTGCTGTCCATGGCAGGACAAAGCTGTTCGGGATATTGTGCCATATCCTCCTCAGTAACGTGATAACCAATGCAATACGCTGCCACCATCAGCCTTCTTTGCTCCTCAGTCATACCCGATTTCAGCAACTCGATGAGCATCTGCGAACCTTGGCTATGCCCAACGAGGAAAAACGGCCGACCACCGTTGCCGTGCGCCATGTAATACTGGAACGCATCTTTCACATCCTGTGCGGCGAAGGCAGCGTTCTTAAGCATGACGCTGTCGGGCTGGCTGTACGACTCGAAAATCATCTGACGGTAATAAGCCGCATAGAAGTTGTAATCATCATACAGCATCTTGTTGAAGCGTTGGTTGCCGTTGGCCTCTTCCCTCACCCCGGCTTGAGTGATGTCGGCGAACCAAGAGGAATTGTTATCAACAAATGAAATCGTTGAAACGGTCGGATAGATATAAAAGACATCGGCAGGCTTGTCGTTTTCACCGAAAGCATACCAATAAGTCATGTCAGAATAATCAATAGAATTGGTAGTATCAGATACCGTCCTCTTATTGGCGCAAGCCGACAAAAGAAGTACCATAGTCAACAAAACACAATGTAATTTATTCATTTTCAATTTGTTTTATAAGATTCTCCAAATCAAGGTCTTCGGCTTTCACTGTGATTTTGGCCTGTTCGTAAAATGGAAGTCGCTCGGTGTAATGTCGATTCACAAACTCCGTCAATTCGGATTCAGTTTTCCCTTCAGCCAAGGGGCGTTTCCGTTTGGCATGAAGCAAACGGTCGATAACGGCTTTCTGGCTGATGCGGAGAAAGACCGTCAAACCATGTTGATTCATCCAGTCCATGTTGTCGAAATAGCAAGCCGTGCCGCCACCTGTCGAAATCACCACGTTTTCAAGATCTGCCGTGGATTTCAGCACCTCCGACTCCAGCTTTCTGTAAAGCGGTTCATCGTACTTGTTGAAAAAATCGCAAATGGAAATGCGGTATTTCTCCTCGAACATGGCATCCGTGTCGGCCACTTCCCAACCGAGGTGGTTGGCCAAGCGTCGCGCCACAGTGGTCTTGCCTGCGCCCATGTATCCGACGAGATAGATTCGATTCAAAATTCAAAATTTAAGATTCAAAATTCAAAATTTAAGATTCAAAATTCAAAATTCTGCATTCCTCATTCAGCATTCAGCATTTAGCATTCCTCATTCAGCATTCCTCATTCAGCATTCAGCATTCCTCATTCCCCGTAATCATTTTATACTGACACAATTGCAATTTCCCACTACCATCGCGCAAATGCATACCGTTGCCCTGACAATACCGCCACATTTTACATTCGGCGCATTGGTCGGTCTTCATCCATTTTCTGTCGCGATAGACCTGGAATTTGTTCTGCCACACGTCCCAGAAACTGTCCTTGTAGATGTTTCCTTGATGATAATCACTGCGGATGCTAAGACAACCCGAGATAGAACCATCGGCCAGCACCGAAGCGATGTTGATGCCCGCACTACATGAATAATAGTGATTGCGCACCTCACCCTCGTATTTGCCCAGAAAACCGTCGCAGCCGTAATCCGCCCTAATTTTGCCCTGCAAACGTGTGGACTTGATAAACTCCATCATCTCCACGAATTGCTCGTTGGAAAGACGCAAGTCGGGGTCGTTGGCGGCGCGTCCCGAAGGAAACACGGTGAACAATCGCCAACGGCGGATGCCCAACGAAATCAGGAAGTCGCGGAACTGGGACAGATACTTGATAGTGCGCTGGTTGACGCAAGTAATGACATCCCAAGTAAGGCTCGGGTGTTGCTTCATGGCTTCCACGGCACGCAGCACGTTCTTGTAACTCATGGGGTTGCCGCGCATCCAATTATGGTCTTCCTCGAAACCGTCGAAGCTGACCGCCAAAGATTTCAATCCTGCTTTTACAAACTCATCAAGCTTCTCAGGCGAGAGCAACATGCCGTTGCATACCATGCCCCACACGAAGCCTCGCTTGGTGATTTCCGCACCGCAATGCGCCAAATCGTTGCGCATGGTGGGTTCGCCGCCAGTGGTGATGACCATCACCTTGGCTGGGTCTTGATGGGCACGCACCTCGTCAAGCACTTTTAAGAAGTCTTCAAGGGGCATGTCGTCCTTTTCGGAGAGCATACGGCAATCGGAGCCGCAATGCCTACAGTTGAGGTTGCAGCGCAGCGTACATTCCCAGAAAAGTTGATGGAGTTCATGCTCGTCAATACGCTTCTTCAAAACTGCGTGATTGAGCTCAAGCATTACCTTTTTATAAAAGCCTAAGCGCTCACTCATTTCTTCTTCACTTTTTCACCCGTCGTCCCAAATCCGGGCTACCATACAGCACATCAGCAGCTCTGCCTTCCGCTCGCCTAACGGGCAAGCCCGATATGTCAAATTCCAACAGTTCTTTATTCGCCTCTTCCAATTGTCTCTCCCATATTTCAATATCGCTTTCCTCTATCCGGCCAGCACGTTCTTCCATCATCTCAGGCGATCCATAGATGCATGCAGGAATATAGCTTTTAACTAGGAGATTCAACGAATCGATACGCTGAAGGATTTGTCGACGGCGAAAGTTACGGTCGAGGTCAATGTCTTCGCCCAGTCGGTAGTTGATGGAGTCGAGCTTATTCTCAAGGGCATACTTCTCTTGATAGTGAGCCGTGTATTCTTCCCAAAAACAACGATAGAAATTAGGGTCATCCTCTGGGGGATTCTCCATCTCATCGCTTTTTACTTTGGAAAGCTGCATTTCCAACTGCTTGCGCTCTTTCATCAGTTGTTTGCGTTCCTTGCGCGTCAAACCGTTTTGCACCGTGCAGGCGGTAAGAAACGCCAGTCCCGACAAGGCACAAATCCATACCGAACGGACTACCTTTTTCATGATGGCTATTCCTGATTCAACTCATTCAGTTCCTTGCGGATAGCTGTAATTTCATCCCTCATGCGTTGGGTTTCCCTGCCGTATTCTTCAATAATTTCCGGCGAACCATATACACAAGCTCCCTCTCGGCGTTGCAAAGCGGCCTGAAGCTCGGCATCCAGCTTTTGCCCGGCATGCCGGGATGCGGACCGGAGATCTTCCTGGAAGACGTGCGCACGGCACTTGCCCTGCATCCCGACTGCATGCGGTTCTATCCC
>DAIOUZ010000126.1:4389-5549 GCA_036759285.1 Candidatus Limiplasma sp.
AAGGCAGCCTGAAGGTTGGCGATACGTTCCTGCAAAGCCACACGGCGGGCACTCTTTTCCAAATCCACATCCTCGCCTAACTTGTAATTGATGGAATCAAGTTGGCTACGAAGACGATAGGTCTCAGCCGCATAGTTGGTGATGATTTCGGGCGAGCCATAGACAGCCGCACCCTCGCGACGTGTTAGTATGTCTTGGATGGAATCGCGCTCACGTTCAAGTTGCTTTTTCTCAGCCTTCGTAAGGCCTTTCTGGGAGCAGCAGGCGGCCAAAAAAGCCAATCCCGACAAAGCACTAATCCAAACAGTTCGAACTACTTTTTTCATTTTCTTTCGGTGTTATAACGTTGCAAAAATAAAAGAAATCCGTCAATCCGCAACAATCAACCTCCCAATTTTTCTGCCTCCGTTGACTTCAATGCCCTCAACGAAGTAGATTCCAGGAGCAAAACCAGCCACATCGATTTCGACATGCGAGTCGCCATCAAGCCTCACCGATTTGACAAGCTGACCCATTCCGTTGAGAATATTGACCGCCATCAGACCCTCGGTTTCAATGGTGACGGAGGAAGAAGCAGGCGAAGGATAGACCATCAATGTATTGAGAGCTTGCCGGTCGTCAGCCACTCAATTGGGTTCAAACGTATCTTCTCCATCGGTAAGCCATTCAAGGCTGAAGTTATAGAAGACGGTCGAATAGCCCGAAGCACCTGCGTAGGCTTCCTCGACATAGAGCCCGATGGTACCGTCGGGCAGGATGCATAGCGATGAATAGGCTGAGCTGTAAGGCACGATACACTTGCTCACAGGCCAGGTCTCGCCTTCGTCATAACTGATATAGACCGTAACCTTTTCGCGGTTGCTTCCGTAAGGCACGGAATGCAGCAGGCGATTCTTGTTATATCCCTGATTTTCTGAGGTGTAACGAATCATATCGCCATTACAAGCTGGTGCAATGATATCGTACCAAGTCGAAGTTGTGGGCTGCCAGGTCTCGCCACCGTCCTCGGAGATGTTGTACCAGCGGTTGCCGGCATGGCGAATGCTCATCAGGATGCGTCCGTCAACCAATTCAGTGACCTTGGCCTCGTCGCCCGATGAGGAGGCACGACCCGACACATGCCAGGTCTGGCCATTGTCGTCAGAATAGACGGCATGGTT
>DAIOUZ010000126.1:5564-5887 GCA_036759285.1 Candidatus Limiplasma sp.
CGAATGGCAGCCACAAACATGATGCGACCTGTGGAAGTACGGAGTCCATTGCCCGAGCCGAAGAACGAAGCCCTCCAAGTACGCTGCTCGGGGACGATGCAGTTGTCGCCAAAGATGAAGTCCGTGATGTCCTCGCGTTCTGTCCAAGTCTGGCCATTGTCGTAACTTCTTGAAATATAGGTACGGATGGGATTCGACGGGGTCGAGTTCCAAAGTCCGGGACCGCCAACAAAACCCGCAATGAGACCGTTGTCATCGTTGCTCCATGCCAAGGCGCAGTCACCGAAACCATGGTTGACACCCGTACCCAAGGCGATGGTATA
>DAIOUZ010000126.1:5897-6718 GCA_036759285.1 Candidatus Limiplasma sp.
ATAAGGCTCGCTCCAAGTATGGCCACCGTCTGTGCTTCGGTTGCACACAATATCAATGTCTTGCGGAAGGTCGCCCTCGTTGTATTTGCGTTTGTCAGTGACGGCAACAATAGAACCATCCTTGGCCGTGATGACGGCAGGAATACGATAATTGGTCGAGTTATAGTCGCCTGGCTGTAACAACAAGGTATGGGCAAGGATGATTTCACGGTTGCCTGCTGGCGAAGGATTTGTCAGTTCGTAAGTCTCTTCAGCGGTGGTAATGGATTTCAAGGACGCGTCAATCACGTTGCCTTCGGTGGCATTGGCAGACACATGTGCCACAATCCACAAGTAGTTGGTGCCTGTAACGAGATTGCCTTCAAGGTTGCAAATCAAATCGCCCGAAGCGGGATTGACGCTACCGAGCAAAGTGGCATTTTGAGGATTGCGCCCATCGAAATTGTTGACCGCACCCGTGGAATACACCTTAACTTCTTCAATATCATTAAAATCCGTCGTTCCTTCAAGGTCCAACACCATCGACTGAAGGTCAACGACAGCATTGTCGCCGCCAAAACTGACCGCAGCCTTCAGCAACACATCATTTTGGTTGCCGCGGCCCGTCTTTTGCGTGTCTTGAGTCAAAGTGACGTTTAGGATTTCGGCACCACCAAAGCTGAAATTGACCATCTGTGCGTTGTGGCCATTGCCGGAAAGGTCGGCGAGTTGGTTGTCGTTGACGTTGGCTGTGGAGAAGTCGTAAGCTGCAATCAAATGCTCTTTCATGGTCGTTGAAAGGTCGTCAATGACGCTATTGGTCAAGTCGGCAGTCATCTCCT
>DAIOUZ010000126.1:6728-9793 GCA_036759285.1 Candidatus Limiplasma sp.
GCCATACTGTAGAAACGCACGTTGCCGAAAGAGCCATTGCAATAATAGGCGGGCGCACCGCCATTGTTGCCTGCACCGATGAAGACATCATGCGTGTTGGTCACGGCCCAGTCGTTCACGGCTGCCGCCCAACTGCTGTTGGTCTGGCCGTTTTGGTAGATCCTGATTTCATTCAAAGTGCGGTCGACCACCAAAGCGAAATGCATCCATTCGCCAGCTGGCACCGTCACTCCCGTATAAACCGATAAAGCGTGACCAGTGGTGGAAGTAGGCGTATTAAGTCCCAGCGATTGCCCGGCATTGCCCGTTCCAAAGAACTCATAGCCAGAACGCTCACTGCCTGCACCCTGCACTGCCATGTCACGTTTTGCAACATAACGAGGGTACTCCGTATAAGTTTCGTTTCTCACCCACCCTGTGAGAGTGAAGCTCTCGTCGGCAGCGATGTTGAAATCCGTATGATGAGGAATTCTCACATATTGGTCAGTGCCGTTGAAGGTGATGTAATGGATAGGTTGCGCAAAAGCAGCCGTAGCAGCCATCACAAGAATCAATAGTGTAAGTTTTGTTCTCATATTATTCTTGTTTAAGAGTAAGTTTAGACGGCAAAGATAGCAATTATTCTATTGTCGCAACTCTTGCGATAATTCGTTTTTTCAATTCCACTATCTTTGCATCATTATTCCTTTCATACAAACAGAAAATGAATAGGGAAAGGGAGATATATAAGGTGACTCTCGTCGGTGGAGCAGTAAACATGCTTCTGCTGGTTTTCAAGTTCGTGGCGGGCATTGTCGGACACAGCTCGGCCATGATCGCTGATGCGGCCCATTCACTTTCCGATTTCGTGACGGACATCGTCGTACTGGTCTTCGTCAGAATCAGTAACAAGCCCCAGGACAAATCACACGACTACGGTCATGGAAAGTACGAGACTTTGGCGCTCACCATTATCGGTATCGCCTTGATGGCGGTTGCCATAGGCATCGTCGTAAAAGGCGCGTTGAAGATTGCCGCGTGGGCCAATGGTGAAGTGCTCGAGGCACCGGGAATGCTTGCATTCTGGGCGGCCATCGTATCCATCGTGTTGAAGGAGGCTGTGTACCGTTATTCCATCATCAAGGCGAAGAAGCTGAATTCAAAAGCTGTAGAAGCCAACGCTTGGCATCATCGCAGTGATGCCTTGTCGTCCATCGGCACAGCTGTAGGCATCGGTGGCGCCATCTTCTTCGGTCAGCGTTGGACCATCCTCGACCCGATTGCTTCTATTGTGGTGGGGGCCTTCATCGTCAAGGTGGCCTTCGACTTGCTCAAAAACGGCATCGGCGACCTGATGGAGCAATCGCTTCCCGACAAAGTGGAGGACGAGATTCTGAAGATGGTGTCGGAATTACCCGGGATTACAGAGCCTCACGACCTTCGCACAAGACGCATCGGCAACCATTATGCCATTGAGCTTCACATCCTTATGGATGGCGACATCAGCCTCAAGGAAGCCCACGACAAGGCTTCGGAGGTGGAAGAATTGCTCCGTCAGCGTTATGGTGAAGAGACGCATGTGGCTGTACACGTGGAACCGAAAGAGGAGCCATCTAAAAGTCCTATATTAAAAAGCATTTTAGCCTGGGTTTTCCTATTCCTTTCTTTCGGTCTGCAGGCGCAAACGACAGATACTTTATCCATGGGTCCTATCTTCGTCAACGAAGGTGAAACCATCATCTATCACATCATCCGCGACCCTAAAGCCCGTCAAGGTACGGTTTCGGACGCTTTACAAAACGTTCCCGGCGTGAAGGTCGACACCGAAGGCAACATCAGCTTGCGTGGGGTAAGCGAGGTGGAGCTATTCATCAACGACCGTCCTTCGCGCTTCGATGAGGATAGCCAGAAAAACTATCTCCAACAGGTAAATGCCAGCTCCATCGTGCGCATCGAAGTGATGACCAACCCATCGGCACAATACACTTCCTCCCCCGACACTGGTGTCATCAACATCATCACCGATGCCGCTGGTGGTTACGAGCAACACCTCAATATCGGATTACATATCAACACTCAACCAAATTTATCTCCCTGGTTTTCTTATATTTGGAACAACGAGAAATGGTCCTTTAATGCAAATGTGAAGGGCAAGTTCTCCGGTGTTAGAAAACGCTCGAAAGGATACAGCTATTCCTTTGTCGATCATATCGAAAACGGTCTACCCATCGGAATGGACACAGCCTACAGCACTCGCTATTCAAGCAACGACACATCGCTCAATTATGAAGCCGAGGTGTTCCTTAAAGCCGAATACCGTCCCAACTCCCGAAACGATTTCATGGCCTATTTCAACATCGACCCCGAAAACAACAAAATATCCTCACATTCAAACACATATCGCAGAGAATACATCCATGACATCGGTGAATACGACTACACCATCCAAAGCGAAGGCAACCAACAATTCACCTTTGGTGCTGTGGGAATGGGTTGGCAACACCGATTTGCACGGCCTGGTCAAACGTTTGGCATACTGCTGAATTCGGATTTCGATTTCGGCAAAGACTCAAATAAAGAAAAGCGTGTCTTCAAAGACCATCCCGAACTGAACCGCGACATCATCATCACCAATGACTTTGCAGACATAGGGTACGATGGCAAAGTGGAATACACCCACCCCTATCGCATGCAAAACACCGAAGGCAAGTCGCAACACAGCGGAGAAATCTACCTGAGCGTCTCCAATATCTTGAATCCAGACAACAACCTTGGCCTGTACGACACATTAGGCACGAATGGCTACGATACCGACTGGAACCGCTCCGAAAACCGTCGTTTCAGCAGAAATTATCTAACAGCCACAGTGATGGTAGAGCATCACATTGGCCCCGCAATAACCATCAAACCTGGTCTCAGTTGGGAGAACACCTGGATCAAATCACAGTATCTGGATGCTCCTCAATTCGACAGCCTGCTGCGCTTCGCCTACTGGAAACCTTCTCTGCATATCACCTACCGAACGCCATCGATGCACAACTTCAGCTTTAGCTACACCCGAAAAACCAACTACCCCAGGGTGCTGT
>DAIOUZ010000127.1:0-2253 GCA_036759285.1 Candidatus Limiplasma sp.
CCTGATTAAGAGTCAGGTGCTCTACCAACTGAGCTACGGAAGCATCGTTTTGTGGGTGCAAAAGTACAACCTTTTTTCATACCAAAGTCAGTTTTTACAAACTTTTTTTCATGATATTTTACAAATTATTGAATACCAATTTATTATAAACAATTACCTCTTCTTTGAATATTAATTCCATTCTGTTCGTTGATTTTTCGCCATCCTTCACCATAAAAAAGTTAATTTTGCCACCTTGTTTCGAATCACGCCAAAATAATAAATACACCCCAATCACATCCATGAAATCGTTTTGGAAAAATGATATCACCACGCTAATCCTTAGGTTATTAGTTGTTTATGCCGCCATCGTTACGCTGCAAATGGCATTCTACATGATTGACAAGCCTTATTTGGGCCATATTGCCGACATAGAAGAATCCATAAGCATCGCTAAAGGTTCCTTCCTGTTCAACACCATGTCGGTGCTTTGGACCAACTGCCTTTTCATTTTGCTTTCCATTCTTCCCTTCCGTTTCCGCGAAAAGCGTTGGTATCAGGGCTTGTTATATGCCATTTATTTGATTACCAACATCGTGATGATTATCCTCAACAGTGCTGACATCACCTATTTCTCCTACACTATGAAACGCGTCACCGCTGAAGAGATGCATTTTGCGAATAATTCCAACAGCCTGCCCCTCATTTTCGACTTCATCAAACATAACCTACCGCTCGTCATCATCAGCCTCGCACTCATCGCCTTTCTTATCTATGGCTGGCATTACATTAAATATCAACCCACCAAAATTGAGAGCAACAAGCGGTACTACCTCACCAACACTATCGCTGCCGTCGTCATCGCTTTCCTATGCATCAGTGGGATGCGCGGCACCTTCAACCCCAAAAAACCTTGGGTCAAGATGAGCGACGCGGCGGCCTATTCGCTCGAGAAGACTTGGCTCACGCTCAGCAATCCCTATTGTTTTCTACGCTCACTCGACAAATCCATCCAATACGACAAAGTAAGTTATTTCAGTCCCGAGGATATCAGTCCCATCTTTTCTACAGAACACAAAATCGACAGCAGTCTGTGCGACTTAGGTCAACGTAACGTGATGGTTTTTATCCTGGAAAGTTTCAGCAGAGAACATTCCAGGTTCCTCAATCCGGACCTTTATGAGCAAGAGGAAGACTACACGCCTTTCTTGGACTCACTAATGCAGGTAGGCTACACCTTTACGAATGCCTATGCCAATGGTCAAAAGTCTATCGAGTCAGTGCCCGCGATATTCGCCTCCATCCCCTCGTTCAAGACCTCATTCGCCACCATGCCCGAGGTGTTTGGCGATTTCGAGGCCATGCCTGAAATCCTGAAAAAGCAAGGCTATGAGACGTCATTTTTCTGTGGCAGCGAGCGTAATTCCATGGGTTTTGAAGACATGACACATCTATTTGGTGTACAGCATTACTATTGTATCGACGACTTTAAGGCAGCTTATCCGGTGAACGACAGCACCATCGAGCCTTTCTGGGGTGTTTATGACATGCCTTTTTTCCAATTTATGGCAGATGAAATTGACAACATGAAGGAACCTTTCTTTGCGTCAGTGTTCAACTTGACTTCGCACCACCCCTACCGCGTGCCACCTGGATACACTGACAAAGTGCCACGGGGACGCACACTCGAGCAACGTGTTGTGGCCTATACCGACTTGTCCATACGCAAGTTTTTCGACCGCGTAAAAGACGAACCTTGGTTCTGCAACACCCTCTTTGTCTTCGTCGCCGATCATGTGTCGCCCGTTTGTTACGACCCGCAAACCTTCACCATGAAAGGTCACACATCCATCATCGCGTTCCTTTACATGCCCGATGGCAACCTGTGCGGCCTCGACAGTACCACTGTACAGCAATTGGATATCATGCCAACCGTTTTGGGATTGATAGGAAACAAAGCACCTTATTTCGCCTTCGGGCGCGACATCTTCAACGAACCCGAACGCGAACCCGTTGCCTTCAGCTGCATCAATCAGGTATATCAATGTATCACCGACTCCACGACTTTCTATTTCGATACGGAAAAGGTCGTGAAAAGCATGGATAAAACACCTACAAAAGGAAATGAGGACTTTCTGAAAGCCGTATTGCAGCGCTATGCAGAAAGTCTGACCAACAGAAACTACACCACCAAGCGAAACTAATCAGGGAGAAATCAGCTGGTGAACCAAGATTTGAACTCACCCACCCTAGCTTTGCTCACGATGATCTTTT
>DAIOUZ010000127.1:2263-9590 GCA_036759285.1 Candidatus Limiplasma sp.
GCGTCTCGACCGTGAGATTAATGGCCAACTTGTTGCCAAACCACACCGACACATCCTTGATGGTCTTGCGCGAAACGATGAACTGACGATTGGCACGGAAAAACACATGCGGGTCAATCTCAGCCATCAAATCGTCGAGCGTATGGCTCAAATAAAAAGCTTTCTGATCCAAGGTGACCAACTTCACCGACTTGGCATCGATGTAGATGTAAGCTATATCTTCCACGCTTACAGGAATATATTTATCCCGTTCAGGGAGCAGGAAGCAGCTCTTGTATTTCTTTCTCTCGCCCAACTGTGACAAGATGAGATTGACTTTGGTCTGATCGAAGCGATTGTCGGCCAATTCATGGAACTTGCGCATGGCACGATCTAAAGCTTCACGGCTAATGGGCTTCAACAGATAGTCGATGCTGTTCACTTCGAAGGCCTTAAGCGCATATTCGTCATAGGCCGTGGTGAAAATAACCGGGCAGGTGATGGTAACACGGTCGAAAATGGCGAAGGAAGAGCCGTCGGCCAAATGGATGTCCATGAACATCAGGTCGGGCATAGGATGTTTGCTGATCCATTCGACGCTATCCTCGATAGATTCAAGGATTCCAACGATGTCCATATCCGGACTGACCTCTCCAAGGAGCTTCTTTAGTGCCTTGGCAGCCATGACTTCGTCTTCAATAATCAGTGCTTTCATAGTATTATTCATTTTGTTTAAGAGGCAAAGTTACGCTAAAATTCTTTCCATCGTCAAAAATTTCAACATTTTCGTTCCATTTGATACGATATCGTTCCGCCAAATTGGCCAATCCTATGCCGCTTCCTTCCTCTTTCCCTATCTTTGGATGAATTTCATTGCTGATTTTCAAATGATTATCATCATCGGTCTGAATATGAACCGTCAGAGGCTGTTTAGAGGAGATGACATTGTGCTTGATGGCGTTTTCAATCAGCCCTTGAATGGAAAGCGGCAATACATAGTAATTGTCGTAGGCATCATGGTCGATGTGATGGTCAAAAATCAGGTTGTCGCCATAGCGAATTTTCATCATTTGACAATAAGAACGCACACAATCCAACTCCTTGGCCAGGGTCACCACCTCCTCGTTCTTTAACGTATAGCGCAGCACGGAAGAGAGCTGATGGACAAAATTTTCAGCCTTGTCGGAATCAATATCGATAAGACCTTTCAAGGTATTCAGCGAATTGAAGAGGAAATGGGGATCCATTTGGGTTTTCAAGGCTTCGTAGCGCGAATTTGCATTTTCGGCCCGAAGGGTCTCGTTTTCGACATCGGCCACTTTCTCGCGATATTGTGCGCGCACCAGATACACCACCATGACGGCGATGGCCATCAGTGAGCAATCACCCAGATAACCCCTCATGATATAGGTGAATACCGTCCTATTCGGATCAGGCCAGTCGGGAAAGATAATCAACTGGAATGTGGTAAATATGGCACTCAACAAAAATGTGATCACCAATGTGCCCAAAACAATCACCACTAACTCGTCGCTTCGCCGCTTGAAGTTCCTGCTGAATATTTTCCTACAATAAATCATCACCGCGAAAACCATGATGAAGGTAAGCGGAATGTTCAAAGCTACTTTTTGGTAAAAATCTTTCTTATCTTCCGGCGGTGGTGGTGGCAATGGGGCTTGCCCTTTGTGCTCGTGCGCCAAGGCACGGGCATCCCTAAACTGTATTATCTTTGATTTGCTTTTGGTATTTTCCGCTACCTGTTCCGTCTCCTTATTGGCGAAAGAAGGCCGTCCAAAATAATGGTTCAGCGTATACAAAAAATAGTACGCTATCGTGATGGCGAAAGAAAGAAGAACTATTATCTTGATCGACAAGTATTTGTCTACTTCGTTATTCGTATAGTTTCCATTCATAGGCAAGGGTTATTCGTATCTTAAAGCATTAATCGGGTCGGTGCGCGAGGCCTTCAAGGCGGGGAAGAAGCCCGAAATGAGACCCAAGACAGCGCACGAGACAAAAGAAATGACCATCCATCCCACGTTGACGACGTATGGCAAGGACATAGCCAACGAAACCACGTAGGACAGCAGTAAGCCCAACAACAGACCTATCACACCGCCAATAAGGCTCAAAATGATACTCTCAGTGAGGAACTGCAACAGAATGGCGGAGTTTTTCGCACCGATGGACATACGCAAACCAATTTCTTTGGTACGCTCGGTCACGGTGACATACATGATGTTCATGATGCCGATACAACCCACCAGCAAGGAAATCAAAGCGATGGCAACCAGCACCGTAGTAATCATGCCCGTCATGGACGACATCATCTCCAGCATTTCCTGCTGAGTACGCACCTCAAAGTCATTCTCGCCGCCATCGGGAATCTTGTGCGAAGCCCTTAGGATAGACTCAATCTCCTCAACAGCAGCATCAGCCACATTTTCGGAAGCGGCCGAGCAAACGATTTGTTGGATGTAGTCGACACCCAACATACGCTTCTGTACCGTGCTATAAGGCATCACCACTATGTCATCTTGGTCCATGCCCATGGTGTTCTCACCCTTTTCCTTCAAAGTACCAATGACCTTAAATGGCATATTGCCTACACGGATAGTCTTACCGATGGGGTCCTCACCATCGTCGAACAATTCCTCCACAATGGTCTGGCCTATCAAGCCGACCTTGGCGTATTTCTTCACGTCCTCGTCGGTGAAATTGACACCAGTAGCGATTTCGTATTTGCGGATTTCGAGATAATCGGGAGAGCCACCGTAGACCGTGCCCGACCAGTTCTTGGCACCGTTCACCAACTGTCCACCGCTGTTCACCACAGGACTGACAGCCGTAACGTTTTTGGCATTTTTGGCAATCAATTCGCAGTCATGCACTTTCAGTGACTGTACGTTGCTCGATCCCATGCTGACACCGCCACGCCTTTGGTTGGCACGCATCACCATGATGAGATTGGTACCCATGTCCGACAACTGGTTGGCTGTGCTCTGCTTCAAACCCTCGCCCAGGTTAACCACGGCGATGACAGCGGCGATACCAATCACGATGCCGAGCATGGAAAGGGCTGTACGCGTCTTGTTGCGCAACAGGGCTTTCACCGAAATCCGTATGAGATTCAGAATATCCATATCAATAATCGTTTTCAACTGGCAAGGCTGCCAATGCTTCCACTGCCGACTTGGTTGTTACAGGCTCATCACGGAGGATGTGACCGTCGCGAAGGAAGATGGTCCTACTCGTAAATACTGCAATATCAGATTCGTGCGTCACAAACGCAATGGTCTTGCCTTGTTCGTGAAGGTTCTGGAAGAGGCTCATAATTTCGTAGGAAGTACGGGTATCAAGGTTACCCGTGGCCTCGTCAGCCAACACGATAACGGGGTCGTTGACCAAGGCACGGGCGATAGCTACACGTTGTTGCTGGCCGCCCGAGAGTTGGTTGGGCATGTGGCCCATGCGGTCTTTCAAACCCACGAGTTCCAAAGCATGTTGCGCCTTCTCGTGACGCTCACGATGCGACACGGCGGGATTATACACCAAAGGCAATTCCACATTCTCCAAAGCCGAAGTACGGGGCAAGAGATTATAGGACTGGAACACAAAGCCGATCTTGCGGTTGCGGATGTCCGACAGTTCGTTTTTGCTCCTTTCCCTGACCGAGATGCCGTCGATGTAATACTCACCCGAAGTGGGTTGGTCAAGGCAACCGAGGATGTTAAGCAAAGTGGACTTGCCGCTACCCGACGAGCCCATGATGCTCACGAATTCGCCTTGGCAAATGTCGAAGGTCACGCCCTTGAGGGCATGCACCTCCTCACTACCGACGACAAACGTCCGCTTGAGGTTCTCAACCTTGATGATGGATTGCTTCTCACTCATGGTCAAAACGATTATTGCGGTGGGCCGCTGGGGGCTTTGTTACCCTTGTTGTTACCGTTGTTCCTGTTTCTCCCTGGAGGGCCTGGCATGAAAGGATTATCTCCCTTTTTCACGGCTTTCTCCTTGACAACATACTGTGCCGACAGCACCACCGAATCACCTGCTTGGACTCCTTGCTCGATGATTTTGTAAGCACCATCGCTCATACCCACTTTGACGGGGCGGGGCATGATGTTGTCGCCTTTTTTCACCCACACCATGTTATGGTTGCCGGCCATAGCACCCTCATTCATCTGAGGGCGTTCACCTTGGGGAGGTTCGGGCATTTGGCCTTCTGGCTTTTCGGGCTTACGCATGGCTTTCAGCACCTGCTCATCAGGGGTGAAATTGAAGGCTTCTGCGGGTGCAGCCAATCCTGTTTCTTGTTCCGTAACAATAGTTACACTGGCAGTCATGCCTGGGAAGAGTTTTTGGTCTGGATTGGGTGCTTCAATGATGACGGTATAGGTCACCACATTGCTCGTGGTGGTAGGTTTCATACGAATTTGGTTCACGGTGCCATCAAACACATCCTCCATATAGGCATCGACAGTGAAGGTCACTTTCTGTCCCACTTTCACCTGCCCAATGTCAGCTTCGTCCACGTCGGCTTCCACTTGCATCTTGGTCAAGTCGTTGGCCAAGGTAAACAAGGTAGGCGTGCTGAACGAGGCCGCCACCGTTTGACCCACTTCCACAGCACGGTCGAGGACGATGCCGTCGATGGGCGAGTAAATTTCTGCATAGCCTAAATCCACCATAGCTTGATCATAGGCAGCTTGCGCATTTCGTTTGCTCATCTGCGCTTGGGTGTAGGAGTTTTGCGCCTCTTGATAAGCAGCCAGCGTAGCGGCATTCGCTTCATAGAGCTGTTTGGTACGTTCGTAAGTGAGTTTGGCATAATTCAGCTGGCTCTCGGCGGAAGTAAGGCTGGCCTTGGCACGGCTGAGGCTTTGGTTGAGCGTCTGCTTGTCCAATTCGGCCATCAGCTGGCCTTTCTTCACCACGTCGTTATAGTCGACGTAAATCTTTTCCACTTTACCTGACACCTGCGTACCTACTTCGACGGTCTCTACTGGCTCGATGGTACCCGTTGCAGTGACGGTGTTTTCAACGGTGTATTCCTCCACCACATGGGTACGGATTACCAATTCTTTATTGGCTGATTTCGTTGCCTTTACAATAATGATGGCTGCGATTGCCACCACGACAATCCCAAAAATAATCAGCCATATTTTTCTTTTCTTTTTCATATATCGTAATTTCTATTTTCGTTTTCGTGCGACTGCCATATCCGATTTTCAGACGGCTGCCATATCTGTTTTTCAGGCGGCTGCCACGGTGTGACAGCCCTACAATTCTATCTTTTTACCCATGTAAATGTCCAAAATCTTACGTTTCATCACCAAGGAATACTTGTTCTGAATGTAGGTATTCAACACGTTCAGGTAATTGTTCTGCTGCTGGAGCAACTCCACCGTGGTGATGGTACCGTATTGATATTGAACGTTATAGGCATTAAAACTCTTGCTATAAGCGTTCTCTCTCAACTGTGACACCTTATAAGCATTATAGGCCGAAACCACATCGCGGTAGGCCTGCACCACCGTTTGTCGCACCGAAAGGGTCGACTGCTCGTAATCCAACTGGGCTTGTTCCAAGGCAATACGACTTTTCTTCACGTTGGCCTTGGTTTGTCCACGACTGTAAATCGGGATGCTCATTGAAACGCCCACAGACTCAGTAGGCTTTCCGTACCACTTCGAATTACCGTCGCCGTCGAACGAAAGTACGCCCATACCCACATTGGCATTGGCCGAAATGGACGGGAAATAGTTGCCTCGCGCCATATCAACACTCTTCTCGGCCAAACGGATGTCGTAGTCACTCATGCGAAGGTCAGGCATGTATTCCATGGCGAGTGCTATGGCCTCTTCCTCGGTCGGCAAGGATGTCATCAGATCATCAAGGTTGTCGGTATCAGGCGAGATGATTTCCAAATTGTCGGTCGGGTTCATCGAGAGCAAAACCTTCAAATCCAGCAGGTTGTTTTCGACATTGATGCGCGTGTCGACCACATTGTTCGAGTCACTGTAGTATTGCGCCTCAAGCAGCAGCAAGTCGCTTTCGAGGATGGCGCCCACTTTATGGCGTGCACGACCTTGCTTCAACTGCTCGCGGCTGGTATTCAACACTTCTAGCTGATAATTCAATAGCTCCTGATTGCCGAGAATGGCGAGGAAACTTTGGAAAATTTGAGCTGTCAGTTGGTCATCGTAGCGTTCCTGTTGCACCACATTGCGCTCCACATTGAGGCGGTTTTGCTCGATGGTATTGCTGATGTTGCCACCTTGGTAAATTGTCACCGAGGAGCCTACGCCCACGTTGCCCGAGGTAGACCAGCCATTTTCATTGTTCGAAAAGTTCTGCCCTACCGATGCACTCAAGTTGGGCAGCCTCTGTTGTTTCGACTGTTCATAGGTCGTCTCCAATGACTTGCTCGTCAGTTCCATTGACTTGCGTTCGTAGCTGTTGGCAAAGGCAAAACGAACGCAGTCCTCAAACGAGAAACGATAGGCGTTGGACTCTTGCGCCATGCCCGAAAACACAAGCAAAACAAAAAAGACGAAAGCCAATATCTTTTTATTTCCCATCATACTCAATATTTAAGAAGCGCAAAAATAGGAAAAAACTCAGAAAAATCAAAAAATCAAGAAAATTTGCTTTCTGACAAGTTTTTTGTATTTTTGCGGTATTCAAAAGGAAAGTGAAGATTTGAACTCCCGTGTGACAACAACATTAAATCAATTTATAACTAACTAAAATTTAAAAAGTTATGAAAACGTGTAACAAATTCTTCGCCGAATTGTTCGGTACATTCGTTTTGGTTTTCGGAGGTTGCGGAACCGCTCTCTTCGGACATGTCGGATTCCTTGGCGTTGCCATCGCTTTCGGTCTCACCGTAGTGGCCATGGCTTATGGCATCGGTCACATCTCGGGTGCTCACCTCAACCCTGCCGTCAGTTTTGGCGTTTTCGTCAACGGCCGCATGAGCTTTAAAGAAATGCTCGTTTATTGGGCAGCCCAGTTCATCGGCGGTATCATCGCTGGTGCTTTGCTCCTCGTGATTTGGAATGCCATCGGCGGTGGCGCTACTGGCGTCTTCGCTTCCAACGGTTTTGGCGAAGCCTTCCAGAAGGCTTGCGGCGGTCCCGACACGGGCTACCAAGCCATCTCCACTGGTGGTGCTTTCCTCGTTGAGGCCCTGCTGACCTTCGTGTTCTTGATGGTCATCCTCGGCGTCACCGACAGCTGCCACGCCAACGGCAAGTTCGGCGGCCTGGCCATCGGTCTCACCCTCGTGCTCATCCACCTCATCAGCATCCCGCTGACCAACACTTCGGTCAACCCCGCC
>DAIOUZ010000128.1:0-3393 GCA_036759285.1 Candidatus Limiplasma sp.
TTTCAAGGCGGGCCTTCTTGGCGATTTTGTCCTCGCCTTCGTCGGCATCGTGCTCCAAATGACCCACGTCGGTGATATTGCGCACATAGCGCACTTTATAACCGAGGTGTTTCAAATATCTGAAAACCAAGTCGAAAGTAATGGCTGGACGGGCATGACCGAGGTGTGCATCGCCATAGACGGTGGGGCCGCAGACGTACATTCCTACGTGTGGGGCGTTCAAAGGCTTAAAAGGCTGCTTGCAGCGCGAAAGGCTATTATAGATGTATAGGGTGTTGTTCATTTTTTGGGTTTTGTTTGATAATTGCTGCAAAAGTACAAAATATTGTCGTGAGATAAAAAAATGTGCAAAAAATGCCAGTTGTTTTCAGTAAACGTGCGCTTCCGAAAAACAATTATAGCGTGGAAAAGAAGAAAAATTCGATTTTTTGCGAATTTTTCGATATAATGTTTATCTTTGCGGCGTGAAAGTCACATTTGAACAGACATATTTGAAGGAATTATACGACCAAGGTAAGACCAGCGACAAGAAGCATCGGTTTCAGCCTGATATTATTAAAAGGTACCAGCAACGAATTAAAACTTTGGTCAGTGCTCCTCGCATCGAAACGCTTTATCAAATCAAGTCGTTGAACTATGAGGTATTGAGTGGTGACAAGGCGGGGATTTCATCGATACGGGTCAACGATAAGTACCGTATTGAGTTTACCGTCAATATGACTGAGGAACCACTTGTGACGATTTGCAACATTTTGGAATTGTCAAACCACTATAAATGAGAGAATATGAATACAATGCAAAATATTGACCCTCAAATGGTTGCTAACAACATGATGCCATCGGAGCCAGTGCATCCTGGGACATTGTTGAAGGAAGAGATTGAATATCGTGGAATTACGCAAAAGCAATTGGCGCAGCAAATGGGTGTTTCCTACTCTGTATTGAATGAGATTCTCAATGGTAAGCGTCCTGTTTCGATAGAATATGCCCTTTATTTGGAGGCCGTGTTAGGCATCGATGCGCAACTATGGATTCAGATGCAGGCAGACTATAATCTTCAAGTCGCTAAAAGTGACAGAAAGATAAATCGCCATCTTCTCGAAATCAGCAAGATTGCTGCGGCGTTTTGATGATAAAAACCGAAAGCAAATGAATAGAATGAAAATAACCAGATTTTTAGCCATAATTGGCTTGCTGTTTGGCTCGTTTGCGAATGTTATTATGGCGCAGACGGGGCAACGCTATGCCGAGCCTGTTTTCGATGAGGTAAGCATTGAAACGGGCATCCCTTTCAGCAGCGCCATCAAGGAGGGTGACACGTCCCCCACGACCTTGTATCTTGACTTCTATGAGCCGCAAGGTGACACGCTCTCGGAGCGCCCGTTGGTGATTACGGTTTTCGGCGGTGCTTTCGTCGCTGGGAGTCGGGATTATTCCGACATGGTGGAGTATTGCACCCGTTTGGCGAAACATGGCTATGCGGCGGCATCCATTGATTACCGCTTGATTTCGATATGGAACCTCAATTCCACAACACTGATTCGAGATGCTTACATGGCGGCTCAGGACGTCAGTTCTGCGATTCGGTTTTTCAAATATCATTGCGCTGAATACAAGATTGACACGGAACAGATCTTTTTGCTCGGCAACTCGGCTGGCTCAATTGCAATCTATTGTGAACTTTTCATGGACGAGGATGAGCGTCCTGTGGAGACCTTTGAGGAACCCGATTTAGGCTCGATGCATAGTTCAGGCTTTGACGAGTACGCCGGTTTCTCGCCAGCGGTGGCTGGAGCCATTCCACAATGGGGTGGTGTAATGGACCTCGATGTCATCGATGAGGAGGAATACGTGCCGCTGTGCATGCTTCATGGTACGGATGACACCAACGTACCCTACGATTCAGGCTATTGCTACAACGGAATGCTCCCTGGCGTGATGCCTTATATGTACGGTTCTCACCCCATAGCTGGACGACTTGATGAAATCGGCATTACTGATTACGAGTTCCATTCGTTCGAGGGCGAGGGACACGCTTTTTACTTTATTCCGGTGTTATATACATTGATTGAGGAAAAATTTGACACTTGCTTCAGCATCGTTCGCGATTTCCTGTTCCATCACTTGAGTCTACCTCAATCATTGCCAGAGTTAGTTGGGAAGGAAATACAAGTCTATCCCAATCCCGCCAAAGATTTCGTCACGATTCACATGGGAGAAGCCGTGGCCAATAAACCTCGTAATTTGGTGGTGATGGATGTGATGGGAAGGAGTCTGTTTTCCGAAAGCAACGTAAGTCCTCAGGCCATCATCGATGTCTCTCAATGGCCGTCAGGCGTTTATATCATCCGCATTGAACAGGATGATGCTTTGGACGTTCAGAAATTTGTGAAACGATAAGTGTAGGCATCACATCTCGTCTTTCAAGCGCTCAATCATCCGTCGTTCTTTCTTGGTCGGTCGCCCAGCGCCTCTGTCACGCCACTCGGCTTTGTAAGCATTCATGAACTCAATGCGCTCGTATTCCTCCTTGGGTGTAAGGTCGTTGTAGACTTCGGGCACTTGTTTGGCAGAGACGCGGTTTTTAATGACGGTCTTCACCTCCACCACTTTGTGTAATTGGTCAATCTGCACTTGGATGACATCGCCAACTTTCACCTCGCGCGATGGTTTGATGGGGTTGCCGTCCACCTTCACCTTGCCGCCCTTGATGGCATCTACGGCCAAACTGCGTGTCTTGAACAGGCGCGCCGCCCATAGCCATTTGTCCATGCGGACGATGTTTTCTTCGTTGTTCATGTTGCTTGTTTCTGCCGCTTTGCGTCATTGCGAGGAGGAACGACGAAGCAATCTAGGCATAATGCTTTTTGTCTAGACTGCTTCGTGCCTCACAGTGACGCGAAGCGAGTCAATTACTTCTCCTTGAAAATCAATTGAATCGGCACACCGTTGAAATCCCAAGTCTCGCGGATCTTGTTCTCCAAGAAGCGTTTGTAGTTCTCCTTCACATCCTTGGGCAGGTTGCAGAAGAAGATGAACTGGGGTGAGATGCTCTTCAGCTGGGTGATGTACTTGATGCGTAGGAAACGTCCGCGCGAAGCCGTCGGCAGCGGCACGGAGTTGATGATTTCTTGCATCTTGTCGTTCAGCTCGCGCACGGGGATGCGGCGCTCGCGGTTTTCGTAGACCTTATGCGCGGTTTCCAGCACTTTATAAATACGCTGCTTGTTGATGGCCGAGGTGAAGATGATGGGGTAGTCGGTGAAAGGAGCCGTGCGTGAACGGATCACTTCTTCGTAGGCCTTGTGCGTGTTGGAGTCTTTCTCCACGAGGTCCCATTTGTTGACGACCATCACCAAACCTTTTTTGTTTTTCTCAATGAGGCGGAGGATG
>DAIOUZ010000128.1:3403-9516 GCA_036759285.1 Candidatus Limiplasma sp.
GATGTTCATGTCCTGGGCCTCAAAGCCTTGTGTCGCATCCAGCATGAGGATGGCCACGTCGCTATCTTCGATGGCGCGGATGGAACGAAGCACGCTATAGAACTCGATGTCTTCCTCCACCTTGCTCTTCTTGCGCAATCCAGCGGTGTCGACGAGCATGAACTCCATGCCGAAGGCATTATAACGCGTATAGTTGGCATCGCGTGTGGTGCCGGCGATGTCGGTGACGATATGGCGGTCGGTGCCGAGGAAGGCATTGATCAATGATGACTTACCTACATTGGGTCTTCCCACCACGGTGAACTTGGGCAGGTCGGTGTCGAAGTCGGTGGTGTCGGAGGGCAGTAGCTCGCAGACCTTGTCTAAGAGCTCGCCTGTGCCCGTACCAGTCATGGCCGACATGGGGTAGGGCTCGCCTAAGCCTAAAGCATAGAACTCGCTAGCAAGTACTTCCTTGTTCGGCTCGTCTATCTTGTTGACTGCCAATAAGACAGGTTTTTTCTGTTGGCGCAGGATGACCGCCACGTCCTCGTCGAGGACATGCAGGCCTTCGCGACCATCAACGATGAAGACGATGACATCGGCTTCATCGATGGCCAGGTCCACCTGCTTGCGGATTTCTTCTTCAAAGATGTCGTCCGACCCCACCACATAACCGCCGGTGTCGATGACGGTGAATTCCTTGCCGTTCCAATCGCTCTTGCCGTAATGCCGGTCGCGTGTCACACCACTGGTCTCTTCCACGATGGCCATGCGCTGCTTCAGCAGACGGTTAAAGAGCGTCGATTTTCCCACATTGGGTCTCCCCACAATTGCTACAATGTTTGACATAATTCCTTGAATTTAAAAATCGGGTGCAAAGGTACACATTTTTTGAATGCGGAAATTGAAGATTCTACGTAAAGCGACGTTAGACTTCAACAGGTAAGTCTTTTATACATTGAGTAATGCAGGCTTCAGATAGTATGTCATCCCCGCGGTAGGTAGTGCGTTGGCATGGGATCTATACTTTCTGAAGCCGTCCTGTAAAGTCTTGACCTTTTGAACCGCCTCCTATAGATTCCTCTCCATCGCGCATGCCCATGCGGAAATGACATAGGAGGCTGGTTGGAATGTAAGATGTACACTCATTTCTATGCTTCGTAGCCAAACCGTTTCAGCTCCGCCTCGTTGTCTCTCCAGTCTTTATCCACCTTCACGAATAGTTCCAAGAAGATTTTCTTTCCCGTAAACTCCTCAATGTCAGCGCGGGCCTGCATCCCGAGTTTCTTGATTGCGCTACCGCCCTTGCCGATAATGATAGCCTTTTGCGAGTCGCGGGCCACGTATATGATGCTACGGATGTGGATGCGGTGCTCGGTCTCCTCATAGCTTTCCACCTCGACTTGCACTGAATACGGGATTTCCTGCTGGTAGTTGAGCAAAATCTTCTCACGGATGATCTCGGTGATGAAGAAACGCATCGAGCGGTCGGTGAGTTCGTCCTTGGGGAAATAAGGCGGGCACTCGGGTAGTTTTTCCAAGATTTGCTTAAAGATGAACTCCACGTTGGCGTTGTATTGCGCCGACAGCGGGAACACGGTGGCGTTGGGCAAGGTCTCGCGCCATTGTTCAACGGCTTGCTCCACAGCTTCTTGCGTGGATAAATCAATCTTGTTGATGAGCACAAAGACAGGGATGTCGGTGGTTTTCAGACGTTCCACGGTTTTTTCTTCAATCTTGTTGTCGGTGATGTCGACCACGAAAAGGATGAGGTCGGCATCGATGAGGGCCACGTTGACGAACTGGTTCATCACCTCATGCATCTTGTAGGCTGGGTCCTTGATGATGCCAGGTGTGTCGGAGAAGACGATCTGGAAGTCGTCGCCGTTGACGATGCCGAGGATGCGGTGGCGGGTGGTCTGCGCTTTCGAGGTGATGATGGAGATTTTCTCTCCAACGAGCTGATTCATGAGGGTGGACTTGCCCACATTCGGGCGACCTATAATGTTGACATAGCCTGCTTTATGACTCATAGTGAAATTTTTTCTTGGATTTTTACCTTGCAAAGAAACAAAATTATTATCTTTGCAGCCGATTTCGGGGGCGAAATTTTTCGTTTTCCGAGATTTTTCGCACGATGCGGGGTAGAGCAGAGGCAGCTCGTCGGGCTCATAACCCGGAGGTCGGAGGTTCGAATCCTCCCCCCGCTACACAAAAAAATCAGCCTTGCAAACGCAGGGCTGATTTCGTTTTTATCGATGAGCTGTAACTTTATCTCGATTTGTTCAGGCTACCACCGACCGAAGATTCTAACTTGATGGTGCCGCTGAAGAAACCGTAGTTCAAATCGCCATTGCCTGTGCATGAACCTTCGAGATTGAGTTGGCTTTCAACAAGGGTTCCGACAATGGTGTAGGTGACATTGATTTCAGGATTGATGGTCATGACCCCCATATCATATTCGAATGTGATGACATCGTTGACGGCTTCGAAAACGAGTTTGTTGCCATCGACAGTGCCTTTGCAAGTCATTTCCCTGTCGTTCATTTTGCAGGTGCCTATGACTTCATTCATGTTTTCGCCTTCGGTAAGGTCGAGGATGACGGGCACTTCGCGGTCGGTGAACTCGTCTTGTATGGGTTGCATTCCTATGCCCGTAAATTCGGCTTCGATGGAACCCGTGGCCAAGGCAACACCTTCATAATGACCCAAAAACTTGGCATTGGGCTTTTCTTCGCAAAGGATGTTGAAACTGGTGACCGCGGTCTGTCCAGCAGCATCGGTGATTTTGCCTGTTACGGTCACGGTACCCGTTGCTTCAACAGAGAAAGTATGTGAGTAGTTGTAGCTGCTTAGTTTCTCGATGTTTTCGGAATGTTGGGTTAAGGTGGTGCCGTTTTGCGAAAGGGTGACTTCCATTTGTGTCAGGTTTTCGCCCGTGGCAACGAAGCCAACCGTGACTTGATCACCAGAAAAAATCTGGGTGTTCTCGGTAGCATAGCCCGCACCATTGAAAACACTGATGGTAGGAGCGATAGGGTCTTTCTTACAGCTTGCCAGCAGCATCAGGCCGATGCAGCAGGTAAAGAATAAAATGGATTTTCTCATGATGTTATGATTTTGAATTATTGTTTTCTGAGTTTTCCGTCAACGCTGCCCGACACTTCATTTAACAGCATCACGTCGCCTGTAGGCATGGTGAAGTTGCCGTTGCCTGAGAATGTTCCGACGATGTTCAAGGTGTCGCTTAAGGCTTTCGTGGCTTCCAACTTGAGGTTCAGATTGAACAGGTAGTTTTGGTCGGGCTTGTCGATGACGAGTTGGACGGTCTCAAAGTCGGCTTTGTCGGCGGTAGCGGTACCAGAGGTTTGGTAAGCTTCGTTGTCGACGGTCACAGTGGCCGTGATGGCGTTGGCTTGCGTGCCTTTTGTGATGTCCATCCTGATGCTGTCGATGGGGAAGTCCATGTTCGAGACCGCACTGTTGTTCATCGAAGTGATGGAGAGCTTAAACTGGCCGATGTAGTTGCCGACATAGCTGGCGCTGTAGTCAGGCTCTGGCGTGGGTTCAACGGGTTTCTTGCAGGCTGCAAACAGAATTGCAAGGCTGCACAAGGTGAGGATGATTCCTTTTTTCATAGTTGTTTAATTAATCAGTTATTCAATTGTTTCGTTAAAGCAGGTTGCTGAGGTGGTTCTTGAGCCTGTCGAAAGAGTCGAAGCACCGTAGATTTATCAGTCGGCCCTTCGACGGACTCAGGGACCTTGGCCGTTTTGAAAGTGCAAAAATAAGGCCAAATCGGATAAGATAACGCATTTTCGTCAAAAAATTGTATTTTTGGGCTTCAATTTGAGCCTATGAAAAGGAAATGGATTGGCTTGACAGTGGCATTTGTCCTCATATTGGGCTTGGTGCTGCTGTATGTTTTCGGTCCGGCCGCGGCACCGATGCCGCTCTGGATGTCGATTCTGCCGCCTTTGGTGGCCATCGTGATGGCCTTATTAATAAAGGAGGTGATTTCCTCGCTTTTCGTTGGCATCCTGACGGGCACCTTCCTCATGGCCTATTATGGCGGCGCAAGTCCAGCCGCGGCTTTGGGTGGCGGAGTGCTGCGCGTGGTGGATACTTACATCGTGGGTTCTTTGTTTGATGCCGACCATGTGACGATTATCGTCTTCACCTTGATTATCGGTGGCATGGTGCGCATCATCACGGCCAACGGCGGCATGCAGGGTGTGGTCAACTGGCTGTCGCGGCGGGCACGCGGACCGCGCTCGGGACAGCTGATGACGTTTTTGATGGACCTCTGCATCTTCTTCGACGACTATTCCAACACGCTTGTGGTGGGCAACACCATGCGCCCCATCGCCGACAAACTCAAAGTCTCTCGCGAGAAGCTGGCGTATATCGTCGACTCCACTTCCGCGCCTGTGGTGGCCGTGGCTTTTGTCACCACTTGGATTGGGGCGGAATTGAGCTATATCGAGGACGGCATCGAGGCCATCGGTTTGGAAGCCTCGGCCTATTCGGTGTTTTTCCATTCCTTGGCGTACAGCTTCTATCCATTTCTCACGCTGGGTTTCGTGTTGATGATCATCTTCAGCGGGCGCGACTTCGGTCCGATGTTGACCGCCGAGCGCAAGGCACGTATGGCTTCGGCGATGGAAACCGAAATATCCGACAGTGTGGCCAAACCTGCCCACATCATCGATGCTTTGATTCCGTTGGCCGTGTTGATTTTTGGCACGATTATCGGGCTGATAGTCACAGGCTATGACGCTTCGGTGTGGAATGAGGGTGGAACGGGCTTTTTCCCCAAACTCTCGGAGACCATCGGATCGGCCAATTCCTACTTGGCTTTGCTTTGGGCTTCGGTGCTGTCGCTGCTCACGGCCATTGTGATGACTATGCTACGAGGCAGCATGAAGTTCGGAAAGATTATGGAGGAAATGGTGGAGGGATTCAAGGCCATGTTCAATGCGGTGCTTATCTTGACGATGGCCTGGGCTATCGCCTTGGTGACCAAAGACATGCATACGGCGGAGTTTGTCTCGCAATTGTTGGTGCAATGGTCGCTATCGCCAGTGGTGGTTCCCGTGTTGACCTTCCTTTTGGCTGCCTTGATTGGTTTCTCGACGGGCACCTCATGGGGCACGATGGCCATCCTTTATCCTTTGATTCTGCCTTCGTCATGGCTGCTCTGCCAAGATCAGGGCTTGTCCCTCGATGCTACCATGCCTTTGTTCTACAATGTGGTGGCCTCGGTGCTGGCAGGCTCCGTCATGGGCGACCATTGCTCCCCGATTTCCGACACCACCATCATGAGTTCCTTGGCCTCAAGTTGCAATCACTTGCAACACGTCAAGACACAGATGCCATACGCGCTCACCGTGGGTGGCGTGGCGATGCTGTTGGGCGTGTTACCGACGGCTTTGGGACTGCCTTCGTGGGTGGCATTTTTGGTGGCTTTTGCCGTTTTGTGGCTGGTGGTTAGATTGGTAGGGAAAAAGGTGTAGGATTGCTTATCTAAACAAAAATCAAAGAATAACAACTATGAAGAAGCTTTTCTCTTTTTTCACCCTGATGCTCGCCTTTGTAGGTGTGGCGAATGCCCAATGGACTAGTCCAGGCAACGGAATTACCTATGATCTAGATGCCCTTGTTGCCGAAAGCAACGGTAGCGTTGTTTATCTCGGCGAACTGCCCTACAGTCAGGAGCGACCGGTTTATCGATTCATGGCCGACATCACCATTTCTTCGAACGACAATCTGCTCGTTCCAGAGCACAATTTCATTGAGTTTGACGATGTGACGCTGACTATCCAAGGCTCTATGATTGTTGAAAACATGCATTCTGACCCGGGTAACTTTTTCGACAAAAGTCCCGAAAATGAAAATGCGCATCCCCGAATTCGTATCGAGGGTGCCACGGGTGCGAGCATGTTTGAGAGTTGTGTCTTCCTTACCTTCAGCGGCATTCAAATCATCAACAGCGAGGCAACTTTCAACAACTGCCAATTTAATCATTTCGACACGTTTCATCAGTCGTCAGCCGTCAACATCATGAACTGTGACCCCGTTTTTACGAATTGCTCTTTCTACAGCAACGAGGGCGCGGCCATCAGCTCGCC
>DAIOUZ010000129.1:0-5113 GCA_036759285.1 Candidatus Limiplasma sp.
TGCAAAGTAGCATTCTCTTACGCGCATCACAATTCCAAAAACTTCCTCGGATGATAAGCGAATATCCAAGGACGGTTGCTGAGAAAACCGTTGTAAACCACTTTACCTTCCTTATTGATATAAGTGACATGCGGGAAGGCATTGAAGTCCAAATCCTGCATCACTTGCTTGCTATCCAAGGCTTTGGCCCAAGTAAAGGTTGATTGCCTACTTGTCTCGCTTACATAATAGGCTGAATCACTGGCTTCATCGAAAGAGATGAAAGCCGCAATGAACACCTTGGTAGTGTCGCCTTCGTATTGAGCGGCCAACTTGGAAAAATGCGGCAATTCCTTATGGCAGCTTCCGCAATGCGACGACCAGAAAAAGACTGCAACATTCTTGCCTTTGAGCGATGCATCGGTTAGCATGTCTCCATCGTCAGTGACAAAAGCGTATGAAAAAGGAAAAGGTTGTTTCACCTTGCTATGGTATTCGTTGGCGACAAGATAGGTGAATAGATTGGTACTCATCAAAAACACCAATGGAATCGAAAGCAACATGACGATAGCTAAAACCAAACGCTTGGTTTTCAATGGAATATTCAGTGCTTCGATGAGCAGCACCAACAAAATCGCAAAAGCAAACGCACTCAAGCGTATAGCGATGAAAGGCCCATAACCAACAAGGTGAGTAGCCACCATGACAATGGCAAAAATGGGCAACTGTATCCATTTTTCCTTGGCACTCGAATCTTTTGTGATATAATAAAAGGTCGGGATGGTGACAAATGCAATAGCTATAGCAATTGCTATATTATTCGTTAACCCACATACCCCAACCAAAAAAATGGTCAAGAAAGGTACGAATGCTGCAATAATCGTTTTCGTGTAGATTGATGTCTTTTTCTTTTTGTTTTCCATATTGTTAATCGTTTTTTCTCCCATTCTGATTTTTGAACGGATATTTTTCCTTAATATTGCAAACCGTTTCGAAATCTAACATATCTCAATATGGAAAACGATCAATTCAAACTACCCGAGAACGCGCACCGCGAACTGAAACCGGGCGAAGAGTACGAACCGATACTCTCAAAAAACAAACAGTACCAAGAAGTTACGGTTTGGTCGGTCTGCATCGGCCTGCTGATGACCATCCTCTTTTCGGCTGCCGCCGCCTACCTCGGCCTGAAGGTCGGACAGGTGTTTGAGGCCGCCATCCCCATCGCTATCATCGCCATCGGCCTCACGGGACTGGCACGCAAGAATGACGCGCTGTCGCAAAACGTCATCATCCAGTCCATTGGTGGCTGCTCGGGCGGCGTGGTGGCAGGTGCCATCTTCACCTTGCCTGCCCTCTACATCCTGCAAGGCAAAGGCTACCAAATCGAAATCAACTTCTGGCAGGTGTTCATCGCCTCGCTGCTCGGCGGCATCCTAGGCATCCTGTTCCTTATCCCCTTCCGTAAATATTTCGTCAAGGAACAACACGGCAAATTCCCCTTCCCCGAAGCCACAGCCACCACGCAGGTTTTGGTCAGCGGACAGAAGAAGGGAAAGGACTCCTTATTGCTGGTAATCAGCGGCTTGATTGGCGGTTTGTATGACTTCATCGTCTCCACCTTCGGCTGGTGGTCGGAGACCATCACCACCCGCATGATGGGCTGGGGCGCCAACCTTGCTGACAAAGCCAAGCTGATGTTCAAAGTGAACACTGGTGCGGCCGTACTCGGTTTGGGTTACATCATCGGACTAAAATACGCTTTCATCATCTGCTGTGGCTCCATGTTGGTGTGGTTCATCATCATTCCAGGCATGAACCTCATTTGGGGCGACCAAATCATCGACCTGATGAACGCGGGCGTCACCTCCACCATCGGTTCGATGGCACCTGAGGAAATCTTCAAGAACTATGCACGCCACATCGGCATCGGCGGCATCGCCATGGCGGGTGTCATCAGCATCATCAAGTCATGGGGGGTGATTAAATCATCGGTGGGCTTGGCTGCCAACGAATTTAAGGGCAAGAAAGCCACCGACGAACCTGTCGACCGCACGCAACAAGACATCCCGATGAAGACCATCGTGATTGGCATCGTGGCCGTGCTCATCGTCACCTTCTTCTTTTTCTGGTTCGGTGTGGTGCATAATGGTTGGCATGCTTTAATCGGCATTTTGGTTGTAGCCGTCATCGCTTTCTTATTTACGACGGTAGCCGCCAATGCCATCGCCATCGTGGGCAGCAACCCCGTGAGCGGCATGACGCTGATGACCTTGATTTTGGCTTCCTTGGTGATGGTCGCTGCCGGACTGAGTGGTCCCAGCGGCATGACTGCCACATTAATTATAGGTGGCGTGGTATGCACGGCATTGGCTGTGGCAGGTGCCTTCATCACTGACTTGAAGGTAGGTTATTGGATTGGCACAACGCCTAAGAGGCAAGAGATTTGGAAGTTCGTCGGCGTGGCTGTGGCTGCCGCTACCGTCGCTGGCGTCATCATGATTCTGAACAAGGCCTACGGTTTCGTGGGTGACGGTGCTTTGGTTGCCCCACAAGCCAACGCCATGAGTGCCGTCATCGAGCCGATGATGTCGGGCGGTAGCGCCCCATGGCTGCTCTACGGCATCGGTGCCGCTATCGCCTTGATCCTTAACTTCTGCAAGATCCCTGCCCTACCCTTCGCCTTGGGTATGTTCATCCCCATCGACCTCAACGTGCCGCTGCTCATCGGTGGTGCCATCTCGTGGTTCGTCAGCACGCGCAGCAAGGACCAAAAGCTCAACGATGCCCGCTACAACCGCGGCACCCTCATCGCCTCGGGCTTCATCGCCGGTGGTGCCTTGATGGGTGTGGTGAGCGCCATTCTCAAGTTCTGCAACGTGGATGCCGTGGCTCGCACTGCCGAAGGTGGCTTCTTCAACGAGACACCGTTGGCTGGCCTTGTCGCTTTGGTGATGTACATTGCCATCATCTGCTACATGATTTGGGACTCGAAACGGGCAAAAGTAGAGGAATGATTTCTTCGAATTAAGCCCCGAAAACATTCATGACCGCCTTAATGAAAGTTGAGGCGGTTATTTTTTTCTTATAGATTTGTTTTTACAATTTCTTTTACTAATTTTGTAGCCTTATTCACGAAATTCAAATTATAACAAATATGAAAAGATTTACTTTGATTCTGGCATTGGTGCTGATGGTAGCCATGCCCTCGTTTGCCGAACACGTGTCTTCGGTAACCGCCCAAAAAGCAGCCGCCACTTTTTTGAACAACAACGGCGCAAAATCCACCCAAATCACCGACCTTTCGAAAGCCGCTGGCTTCCCGAACCTTTACATTTTCACCACTGGACAAAGCTTTGTGGTGATGTCAGCCGACGACTGTGTGCAACCCATTTTGGGTTATTCGCTGACCGACGGATTTGTCACGAAAGACATGCCTGAAAACCTTAGATGGTGGCTTCAAGGATACAATGACCAGATCCAAGAAGCGATTGACAAAGGCTTACCGGCTGAAGAAACAGCCGTAGCAGAATGGCAAAGCCTAAAAAACGGTTTAGCTTTCAAGGGGACCTCTAGTGTGGTCGTAGGGCCCATGCTTACCACGCTTTGGGACCAAACCTATCCCTACAATTATTATTGTCCTGCTTGCAGTAACGGTGGCAGTGGTGGTCATACCTATACGGGTTGTGTGGCCACAGCCATGGCACAAGTGATGAAATACTGGAACTATCCCACGACTGGAAACGGTAGCCATTCCTACACTCACTCCACTTATGGTGTGCAGTCGGCAAATTTTGGTGCCACCACCTACGACTGGGCACACATGCCCAATTCTCTTACAAGTAGCTCTTCACAAACCAACATCAATGCCGTTGCCACTTTGATGTACCATTGTGGAGTTGCAGTAGAAATGAACTACGGCCCTTCAGGCAGTGGTGCCGCTTCATCTTTTGTGGATGACGCTTGGATAAACTATTTCCGCTTCTCCACCGCTACCACTTATTTATCACGGGATGCTTATACTGATGCCCAATGGATTGCTTTCCTCAAGAGTGAACTTGATGATGGCAGACCTTTGTATTATTCAGGAAGTAACATTTCCAGCGGTCACGCCTTTGTCTGTGACGGCTACCGCACCGACGACTATTTCCATTTCAACTGGGGCTGGAGCGGTTACGACGGCTCCTATGGTTCCACGCATGGCAATAATGGTTATTGGGCCATTGGAGCCTTAAGCCCTGGCTCGGGAGGCTCGGGCAGCGGTTCGGGAACCTACAATTTGGAGAATGCCATTATCGCTTGGGCCGAACCTCTCAGCGATCTGGCCGCCCCTACCCTCACTGCGACCACTTCAGAAGGCGTTGCCACATTGACTTGGAATGCTATTGGAGGCGCCTCCTCCTACAGTATTTACAAAGACAATGTATTACTCGCTGAAGGACTGACTACTACCACTTATTCCGACAGCGACATTACCTTCGGCGTAGATTATGAATACTATGTCAGAGCCGTCTCTTCCACAACCCGATCGAACCCGTCAAATTTCATCACGGTCAATTCGACTTATCGCCCCATCACACCTACCAACTTGACCGCCACATTCAACAATGGCACAGCTTCGCTCAGCTGGGAAGGCTATGCGGGCGGATTGTCCACCGACCTTCATTACGGAATAAATGCAACAGGTGGTTCTTATGGATATGCCGGTAATTATGAGACCTATTGGGCACAAAAATACCCCGTTTCAAGCATATCAGATTTTGAAGGAATGTACATCAACAAAATTGCATTCTATGCGTCAAATGCCGGCAACTATTCTCTTTATCTGTATAAGTCCAACACTTCCAACACTTCCAATCAACTGTGGACGCAATCTTTTGCTGTAACAGTGCCAGGTTGGAATGAAATAGTCATTTCTTCTTCTACGCCAATTATGATTGATGCCACCCAAGATTTTTGGATTGTCCTTCATACCAGTTCGGAAATACCTTTCCCTGCCGCTTATTCAATGTATTCAGGAAATAATGTAGAGCACGCAAGATATCTTTCTACATCACTCAATAGTTGGTATTCTGTTAGCGACGATATTTCATGGTGTATCAAAACCTACCTCACAGATGGCACCTTCACCTAC
>DAIOUZ010000129.1:5123-9421 GCA_036759285.1 Candidatus Limiplasma sp.
GACAACAACACTTTGGCGCAATCAGGCCTTTCAGCAACGAGTTGCACATTACCCAGTCTTACAGCAAATACCGCCCACCAATTCACTGTGAAAACCGCCTATTCCAATGGCGAGTCTTCTGCTTCCAATAAGGCTGGTATTACCATTGGCAATGCCTCGCTCAATTCCTTGGTTATGTCGGCTAACGACCAAATGATAGTCACCGAAAACAGCAAACTCACCGTCAGCGGAACTATAAGCAACAATAACCCAGAGCATTTGATTCTCGAAGACGGCGCACAACTCATCCACAATTCTAATGGTGTGAAAGCCACAGTGAAAAAGAACATTGTTCCTTATACCGCCGACGACAATGGTTGGTATTTCATCGCCTCACCCGTTTTGGAGAGCATCACGCCGAGCACCGCAAACGGCCTGCTCAACGGTGTCTATGACCTATATTATTACGATGAGCCGACTTACTATTGGATGAACTATAGGAACAATGCCTTCAACCTGACCTACAAACAAGGCTACCTCTATGCCAGCAATGCCAATACCCCGCTACAATTTGCCGGCACTTTGGCACCCAGCAACAGTTCGATTAACATTAATGGCTTGAGTTACAGTTCCACCATATTGAAAGGTTTCAACCTCGTTGGCAACCCATTTGCCTGCAACGCCACCGTCGACCAAGATTGCTACATTATCGACAACAACGAAGGCATCGTGGTATTGGCTGAACAAACTCCCATCATCGCTCCTTGCACAGGTGTTTTTGTGAAAGCCACAGCATCGGACAACAGCGTTACTTTCACGAAGTCGACAAGCGCCAAAGTCACCAGAACCAACAACTGTCTCGATTTGGTCATCACCCAAGGAAGATCCACTGCCGACCGTGCCCGTGTGCGTTTCGGTGAAGGCATCGGTATGGAGAAATACAGTATGGACGACAACCATTCTCAAATCAGTCTTTGGCAAAACGGACAAGACTTTGCCGTGGCTTATGCCAACGAAGGAAACGAGATGCCACTCAACTTTAAAGCGGCCAAGAACGGCACCTACACCCTCAGCATCGAAGCCGAAGAACTTGGATTAGACTACCTCCACCTCATTGACAACCTTACGGGCAACGATGTTAACCTTTTGGAAACACCAAGCTACACCTTCGAGGCCAAGACAACGGATTATGCTTCGAGATTCAAACTCGTGTATGCACCCATCTGTGAGGACGCAGATGGTGACAATGCGTTTGCCTACCTTAGCGACGGGAACATCATTATTAATAATGAAGATGGTGCCACCTTGCAAATCGTGGACATGACGGGACGCGTGGTCTTTGAGGGAGACGCGACAAATCGTGTCTCTACAAGCGAGATGACCTCTGGTGTCTATATCCTCCACCTCATCAATGGCGAGGCTGTTCACACTCAAAAGATAGTCGTTGAATAAGCCTTTCCATCGCTTCAGATTATCCCTTACGGCCCATCACTTTTGGTGGGCCGTTTTTTTGATGTTTCAAACGATTTTTTTTCTAAATTTGCAGCCCCAAATTCTAAACAAAAAATTTCTTTTTATGAAAAGATTTACGATAATTGTGGCATTGGTGCTAGCCATAGCTAGTTTTACCTATGCTCAAAAAGGCGCGATCAACAGGATAACACCAGAACTCCAAGCGGAGTTGGACAAACGTCCAGATGCGAATGAAATGTTCCGAATCATCATCGTCATGGCCGATGAGTATGACCAGAACCAGATGTCGAGGCAGATTCAGTTCTTAAACAAGGCCGAGCGTCGGGCATACGTGATAGACGAACTGCAACGTTTCTCAAAGGCCAGTCAATACGACCTGATGCAATTGCTCGAAGAAGGAACAAAAGCCAATACCGTGTCAGATGTGAACCCATTTTGGATTTTCAACGGCATCAGCTGCCTCGCCAATCGTGAGATGATTGCAACCCTTTCTCAACGAAAAGACATAGATTGCATTGAGTCGGACGAACTCCGCTACATGCTGCCAACAAATGAAAAGCCAGGCAAAATCATAGAGCCTACTCGTGAACTGGCTTGGCATGTCACCCAAGTGCATGCCAATGAAGTATGGCCTTTAGGTTACGACGGCACTGGCGTAGTGGTAGCCATCATCGACACGGGTGTGAACTACAACCATGCCGATCTGGCCGACCACATGTGGAACGGAGGCTCTCAATATCCATACCACGGATACGACTATGTCAACAATGACAACAACCCTATGGATGATAACGGCCATGGATCGCACTGTGCGGGCATTACTGCTGGCGACGGTACCAGCGGCACACAAACAGGCATCGCACCCAATGCCACCATCATGGCTCTGAAAGTGCTGAGTGCCAACGGTTCGGGAAACAATACAGCCAGAACAAATGCCCACCAATTTGCCATGCAAAATGGAGCCGATGTGGTGAGCCTGTCATTGGGAAGCTCTGGTGCTAGCGGTCAAAAATCCGATCGTCAAGCTTTCGTCAACATGATGAATGCTGGCATCGTGGCATCCATTGCCGCAGGCAATGATGGAGAATACTACAGCAACAGCCATACTACTACAAATAACTACGGTCAGACTGTTTACTATGCCGTTCCCAAAAATATTGGTTCACCTGGCAATTGCCCGCCACCATGGCATAACCCCGACCAAACCCTTACAGGCGGACAATCTGCCGTCATCACCATTGGAGCCAGCAATCGCAACGACCGCAAATCAACTTTCTCGTCTTTCGGTCCTGTAACTTGGTCTGGTGTGTCTGGATATAATGATTACCTCTACCAAGCCAACAACAGCACCAACATTGGCCTTATTAAGCCCGATATCATCGTACCTGGATCCGACATTACATCGCTACTATATTCTGACAACACCAGCTATGTCGAAGAGTGCGGCACTTCAATGGCCACACCTTTAGCCTCAGGCATCATGGCCTTAATGCTGCAAGCCAACCCAAATTTGACACCCGCTGAAATTGACGAGATTTTGGAAACCACCGCTCTTCCCGTGGATTACAGAATTTCGAAAAACAACTACACGGGTGCAGGCCGAGGCGATGCTTTAGCCGCCATCGATGCCATCCTCACCCAAGCTACCAAACCCACTAACCTTAGCTTGGAGACCTGCGGCGGTAATGTCAACCTCAGCTGGACGGCCAGCACGGCTCCTGCAGGCTATTGCATCTACCGCGACAATGTAGAGGTGGGCACAACCACCACGACCAGCTATACCGACGAGAACGTTGGCACGGGTAAACACGTATATTATGTCCGCGCTAACGATAACAATGGCCGTCGATCGGTTCATTCCAACGCGTTGCTTTGCACCATTGAGCCTTACGCTACCGTTCCCGAAGAATTGACCATTGACTGGGACGGCACCCATGCCGATTTGGATTGGAATGCTTCCTCGGTGAGCAACAATTTATCTTCAACAAACCTTTATTTCAGTGACGACCCATATACAGCTTATGGCGGATCGGCAAGATCCACAGTTTATTGGGGTATATGCTTCAACCCAGAAGAATTAAGGGCTTATAAAGGCATGAGCATCGACCAAGTTAGCATTCCTATCTATACAACTGGCATTGCTTATACTCTCCGAATCTATCGCGGCACCACATACGGCAACACCACTGGAACTCCTGCGTACACCCAAAGTTTCACTCCAACTTCAGGGAGTTGGAACTATCAAACCATGACCTTAACTACTCCCTACGCATTGGATGACGTCACACAAGACTTATGGATTACCTTCAGTGCCACTCTTGGCAACAACCAAGGATATCCTGCGGTGGTTGGCGAATATGATGGACCCAGTTCCAATTGTTTCTACATGGGTTCTGGTTCAAGTGTCAATGACATCTGTTGGACTCACGTCCCTGATTTTGGTTCCGATTACAACTATGCCGCCTGCATAAAAGCCCACCTCACCCGCACGACAACCTACACTCCTACCTATAATGTGTATCTTGACAACAACAGTGAAGCCAGCAACCTTTCTGTGCTTACCTACACCGACCAACCAACGCTGCACAGTGGCGACAACATCTATTACGTAACGGCAAAAGTGGGCAACAATGAATCGTGTCCGTCTAACGAGGCCAAGATTGTGGTCGTCGACAATGCCCTATCGGAAAACAACGATATCAACATTGACAACAGTTTGGTCTACCTCATCACACCGACGGGAACCCTGACTGCCAATGGAGACCTCGCTTCAACCGATCCCGACAGACTCATCCTCGAAGATGGTGCCCAGCTCATCCATAATTCCGAGAATGTGCGAGCCATAG
>DAIOUZ010000130.1:0-4595 GCA_036759285.1 Candidatus Limiplasma sp.
ATCGACATTGGCGGCACCAACACCGACATTGGGCTGGTGCGCGACGACGGCCGCGTTATGGCCAAGAAAAACATTACCACCAGAAACTATTTCGACGCGTCGATTTATGTGTCGGACGTGTACGACCAGATTAAACTATTGATGACTGAAAACGGTATTGACGCCGTCGACGGTATCGGTGTGGCGGCTCCGGTGGGCAACTACTACACGGGCTGCATTGAGAACGCCTCTAACCTCAATTTTAAAGGTGTGACGAACTTGAGGGAGATGTTCGGAAAATACACGGACGCGCCAGTGGTGGTTTCCAACGATGCCAACGCTGCGGCCTACGGTGAGCTCGTCTATGGCGGTGCTCGCGGCATGAAGAATTTCGTGATGTTCACCCTCGGCACAGGCGTGGGTAGCGGCATTGTGGTCGATGGGAAGCTGGTGCTTGGCAAGACTGGTGGAGCAGGTGAGTTGGGCCATGCCATATTGATTCCCGAAGGGCGTCTGTGCGGCTGCGGAGGAAGGGGCTGCCTTGAGACCTACACATCATCCAAGGGCATTGTTCGTACTACCGTGGAACTGTTAGAGCAGAGGCTTGATTATAAAGGTGTGCTTTCGCATTACAAGCCCAGCGAAATCTCCAGCAAGATGGTTGGCGAAGCAGCCAATGACGGAGACCCTTTGGCTATCGAAGTGTTTGAAAAGACAGGTTACTGGTTGGGTATCGCCATGGCCAATGCTGTGACGTTCAGCGGCCCTGAAGCCATCTTCCTGATGGGCGGTCCAGTGAAGGCGGGTGAGGCGCTGCTGAAACCCTTGCGCAAGTCATTTGAAGAGCATCTGTGTTTCATCTTCAGAGGCAGC
Source organism: Candidatus Limiplasma sp. (assembly GCA_036759285.1). Classification (GTDB taxonomy): domain Bacteria; phylum Bacteroidota; class Bacteroidia; order Bacteroidales; family F082; genus Limimorpha. The sequence goes on from DAIOUZ010000130.1 coordinate 853, forward strand.
GTGGACATTCGCGTCTCTGAATTGCCTGATAATGATGCGGCTATCCTTGGGGCGGCTGCGTTGACTAAGGCATAAGTACAGATTATTAAATACAAAACTCCCTCCTGGATGTGAAACTATCCGAGAGGGAGTTTTGTTTTAATGTTTGATAATCAATGATTACGGCTCTGGCAACTGATTTTGCTGCGGCACGATGATGGCGCAGATGATGTAAGCCAACAAGCCGGCTCCACCCATAAAGGTGAAGATGACCCACAGCAAACGGATCAAAGTCGGGTCCACCTCGAAGTATTCACCCAATCCACCGCAAACGCCGCAGAGTTTCTTGTCGGCCATCGAACGATAAAGTTTCTTGTTCATTTTGCTTTTGTTTTGATTTCGGGCGCAAAAGTACACACAAATTCATTATCCCGAAAGGGGGAAAGATGGTTTTCTTTTGAAAAGTCGAGAGAACATCTTATCTCACGACTTTTAGCTTGTTTTCTGGACTGCTTCGTGCCTCGCAGTGACGCAAAGCGTGCGTAAAATAGAGTCCTGAAAGGACGGCCTGAACACACCCCGATATGAAATGTCGGGCTCGTAATGAAAACCTAATCTTTTGCAAAAAGCTCAATATATTCCTTTCCATCAGAAGAAATAGGCAAATCTTCTTCGGAAACAATTGTGAAGACATAGACAAGCTCCTTCTCGGTCTTGCTCTCTCTTATATATTGTCTCTTCAACTTTAACTTTGGGTTCACACCAGATAGTCCCAATGTTTCCGCCATCTTACGCTTGAGGGTTTTCTCCGGGGTGTCACCGAACGCCACATGCCACCAGTATAGTCTTGTGGTTTCTCCTTTATCATTAATAACATGCAGATGCACGACAGGGTGCAGCATCTTGTTTCCTTGGTGCAACTCCACATACATGGCCCGCCCCACAATGTTGCCTCGTTCGTTGACAATGGGCAGGAATTCGATGGGGTTCTCTTCGGGTTCGAATCTGCGTGGTCCATCCGCTTGGACTGGCAATTCCTTGTCTTGGTCCTCCACAACTGGCTGTTCCTGCACAATCTGCGGAAGTTCTTGCTCAATGGTTTCCGGTCTCGCTCTTTCTATTGGTGCCGTTGTGACCATAGGCTTGTCATGGACAATCTGCGTGAGCGTCATCGGATCAAACGACACTTCTTCCACCACTATCCTTTCCTTACCTCGCGACCCTTTCAGTTCAATGAAGTCTCCAACTTTCTTCCCTATCAACAACTTGGCTATGGGTGAGACAAACGAGACGAGGCCTTTGTTCACGTCGGCTTCGTCCACACCCACGATGCGCACCACACGACCGTTGTAGCGCACCCATGCCCCAAAACTCACCGTGTCTTTGCTGACCTTGGAGAGGTCGACCTCCACGGCGCTATTAATGCGACCAACAAGTTGCTTGATGGTGGCATCAATGAAATTGACCATGATGTAGTTGTCACCCGCCTTGACGCGCTCTGTCTCTAGGTTTTTCAGTTCCTCTTTGAGCGCGTCGAGGCCCTCTTTGGTGACATAGTTGGGCACTCCTTCAGGCAGGTAAGCCCGTGGCGGCACCATTGGAATCTCTTCTTGATCGCCTTCTTTTATGAAGCCTCTACTCATATAATTTGACTTGGGACTTAGGACTTAGGACGTAAGACTTAGGACGCAAGACTTGAGACATAGGGGAGTGTCCTCTGTCTTCTGTCTTCTGTCTTCCGTCCTCCGTCCATTGTCTTTCGTCTCATTTAATCACCAACTCATCGATGATGTTCTGGCACTTGCCGACCTTCTCGATGCACCACAGCAGATAGCGGGCATCCATGCAGATGGTGCGCTGCACTTTGTTCTCGAAGCTGAGGTCGCCGCTCATGGCTTCCCAGTTGCCATCAAAGGCCAGACCGATGAGGTTGCCCTCGCCGTCGATGACGGGACTGCCCGAGTTGCCACCCGTGATGTCGTTGGTGGTGATGAAGTTGACGACCAACTCACCGTTTTCGTTGGCATAACGCCCATAGTCCTTCTTGGCTACAAGGTCACGGACATCCTGAGGAATGTCAAACTCCCAGTTGCCAGGCACATACTTGGCCATCACGCCGTCCATGGTGGTGTAGTAGTTGTAGTTGACGGCATCGGCGGCCTTATAAGGCTCCACGGTGCCATAGGTCAAACGCATGGTGAAGTTGGCATCGGGATAGAAGTTACGGTCGCTCTGCATCTCCATCAAGCCCTTCATGTAGAGGCGTTCACCCTTATTGCCTAGGTTCTGGGCCTCTTCATAGCGGGCATACAAAGCTTGATAGGAGTCAATGATGTTCGTTGCAAGGGCGAAGATGGGGTCTTTATCAAGAGCTTTGGGCTTCTGCATCCACTTCTCCAGACGGGCCTTGTCGGTGAAGATGGACTTCTCGAAGGCTTTGGCCACATAGGCACTGAAGTCACCGCCATTTCCCAAACCAATGCGCAGAATCTCGCTTGGCATAAGGTCAGCTTGATTGTTCTTATAGAACAGTCCGAGCAGTGCAGCAGTCACATCTTGGTCCAAAGGCATGCTGTAATCCTTGAAGAAAGCCTCCACTTGAGGCTGCATCATTTCAACGGCAGCTTTGATGTCGGCTTTGTCGGCTTTGGCCTCAAACATCTTGTTGATACGCATGAACCTGCGGCTGAACGAGATGGCCTCGCCACCGTTCCAGCCCGCCTCGCGGTGGTAGACAAACGACTTCTCAATTTCGTCGAGGATGTCCCACTTGGCCTTGATTCCCGTGAAGATATCGCCATATTCGGCTTTGCGTTTCGGATCAGCGTTGACCCAATTCATGAAGTTTTCTTCTTGGGCAAGGCGGCGCTCATACACATGGTTGCGTTTGAGTTGCTTCACCTGACCGATATAATATTTCCAGTAGTTCGACACGCTAGCCTGTTTGGAGGCGTACATGATGAACACCTCTTGGTCGGCGTCCATGTGCTTGCGGTAGTTCTCGAGCTTGGTCGTACGGCAGTCGATGATGGCGGGACCTTCTTCTTGGATGACGTTCTTCACGGTATAGGAAGTCGAATAGCGGTCGGTCGAACCGGGATAGCCAAGAATCATGGCATAGTCACCAGGCTTCACGCCACCTAAATTAATAGGCAGATACCATTTGCTCTTCATCGGGACGTTGTCGGCGGAATAGGCAGCAGGGCTACCGTCAGGGGCGGTATAAACGCGGAAGATGTTGAAGTCGCCCTTATGGCGCGGCCAGGTCCAGTTGTCGGTGTCGGCACCAAACTTACCGATGCCCCAAGGCGGGCAGCACACGAGGCGCACGTCCTTGTATTCGTCATACTCGAAGAGGATGTACTGGTTGCCGCTGTAGAACGGCACAATCTCGATGCGCACGCTGCGGTCGCCTTTGCGGTCTTTCTCAAGTTGACGTGAGTTCTTGAAGATGAGCTCCTCGCGTTCGGTTTCACTGGTCTCGGCAGTGACACCTTTCAGCACAGCTTCGGTCACGTCTTCCACCTTATTTAAGAATAAGACAGAAAGGCCGGCATTGGGCAGTTCCTCGCCCTTGCTCTTGGCCCAGAAGCCGTCGGTGAGATAGTCGTGCTCAATGGAAGAATGCTTCTGCACATAGCCCAAGCCGCAGTGGTGGTTGGTGAGCAGCAGGCCTTCGGGAGAGATGATCTCGCCCGTGCAGCCGCCACCAAACTGCACGATGGCGTCCTTAATACTGGGCTGGTTGAAGCTAAAGATTTGTT
>DAIOUZ010000130.1:4605-9402 GCA_036759285.1 Candidatus Limiplasma sp.
GCATTTCGGCCAGGTTTCGGCCATTCAGTGAATAAGGCAGCCACATGCCTTCGTCAGCGCGGGCCACCGTCAATGTCAGCATTAATGCTGCAATTAGGGATAATGTCTTTTTCATTTGATTTATTTTAAATTATTGATTTTCATCTTTTTTCTTCGGTACTCTCGATCCAAGTGTCAAAAACAATCCGACAACGATTTCGGCAATTGTCACGCCGAGCATGAGCCAAAGGGTATCGTTCCATGTACGTTTGCCGAAAATAGTAAAAAGCATCATCGCGACAACCATGCCTGCCCAAGCGGAAAGGCTTCCTTTAAGCAGGTTCTTTTGATCTTTTGAGAGTTTCATTGCACTGAAATTTTCGGCAAAGATAACAAAAAACCCCTCCTGATGGGGAAAAAGGAGGGGAAAAACAATATAAAGATTATGAAAAAAATCCGACTTTATTTTTTCTCAATGCTCTCGCATCGAAAACTGATGCAAAAATAAGCATTATTTTCATTCACGGCACACTTTTGGACATTTTTTTGGAAATTTTTCCAATTTTCATCCCATCAGGGGATACAAATCACCCTATCGCGTCCACGTTGGAGCCGTGTTCACGCGCCAGCAATCACTGCTTGGCGGCCATGACCAGCTGACCTCTGTAGTACAGGTCACCGTCCACGTAGTAAGCACGGTGCATCACGTGCATGGTGCCAGTGGTAGGATCGATGGTCACGTTCGGGGTTTCAGCCTTGTAATGTGTTCTTCTCTTAGCGCCTCTGGTATGAGACTGTCTTCTTTTAGGATGTGCCATTTCTTTGTTATTTTAACTAGTTAATTACCAATTGTTTATTTATCGTCCAATTTAATGTCTTTCAAAGCGGCCCAGCGCGGGTCGACGGTGTCGGGAGCTTCTTCCTCTTCTTCGGGTGCTTCCTCATGGTTGAGCAGTTCAATCACTGCGGGGTTACACTGGCCTTCGGGGTGCACGCGGTGCATCGGGATGGCGAGGATGATGTACTCATACACCAACGGGCGGATGTCGTATTCGTTCAGATCGGGCGAAACGACAGCCACGTCGTCCGACTCTTCGGCATTCTCCGTTCCCAACTTGATGAAGAAGTCCTGCTGGCTCTCAATGGCTTGGTCGAACTCGTCGGCGCAGCGGTCGCAAGGCACGCGTACGCTACCTTGGAGGTCGAAGTGCAAGGTCAGCATGGTCTCCTGACGGTCGATATCCAACTTCACCGACACCTTTCCTTGCTGAACTTCGGAGTAATCCATACCCTTGAAGAAATCGTTACCAATCTCATACTCAAAGGAATGGCTCCCTAAGGCAAGGCCACTGACCGGAATCAGGAATTCGTTCTTCTTTTCCATTCTGCCTAAAAATCGGGCTGCAAAAGTACGGAATTAATTTGAATGTGTAACACTTGGGGTGGAATTTTCATAAAATTCACTATTTTTGCCTCAATAAAACCGTTGATTATGACACGCATCGAACGCATCACCAAAATGGAGGGCCTCTTGGACAAAAGCACTGAAGTCATCCACCGTTTGGAACAAGCCCTCGAGGACTTTGCCGCCCTCCAGCCTGACATCGCCGAATTGGAGGCATATTATACTTCGCCGCAATGGTGCAAGGACTTCGAAGCCGACGAGGCCGGCAAATTGCCGAAGGAACTTAAGCGAGGAGTGCTGAGTGAGGATGGGGTATGGAATTTGTTGGAGGATTATAAGAGACTTTCTGTCCTTTCCTCTTGACAGGAAAGGACCAAAGGGTCAAGGCCGACATCAAGGGCCCACCGCACAAAGCGGGCGCCCCTCCCCCATGTCGGCCGTGGCCAGCGCGCCCAACCCAGTCAATGTTTGGCATTCCCACACGAAATGCTTTTTCTCTGAACTCTTTCTTGGCTTTGCCCCACAATAGGGAAGCAGCAGCCATGTCATGCCAACGTGGGCAGATGCGATGGCGGGCATCTATGGCTGCGGTTTATTGTATCCATCTCTTTTTCATCATTCTACCCGACAGCAAACGACTACTATCGACTACAAACGTTTAATCAACGACTTTTTCTTGACAAGGTTTGCATCTTTGCAGCATAAAACAATTTACTATGCCAAATCAAAGAAAAAACCGCGTCAAGCTCAATAAAAAATACAAGCGAATAGGAAGAATCCCTAATTCGGCTTTGAAAGAGATTAATAATTACATCGAATTACATTCCAGAGTTCAAACTATACGTGCAAGCATTGGTAATACGATCAAACACAATCATCGCCATTTAGATGAACTAGAAGAGCAACTTAATCAACTTGGTATTACAAAAGAGGGCTATGCTGAGTTTGTAGCAAAACACTTCAACCAAATTCGTTTGGGCAACAAGCCAAAGTCTCTGGTGTTAGCAGTGCTATTGGAAAACTCAAACCACATTGCCGCCATACATCTTCATTACGACAAAAAAGAAGAATTCTGGCTTGTCACCACGGTACATGCCATTAAATTATGCGATTTAGAAAAGATACCGCTCATCTGGAAAAAATGAAAAAAGGAGGCGTTTGCCTCCCTTTTTATTTCGTAGTCGCCCCTGCTACGAGGCTGCTTGCCACAGCCTATCTGTTAGCTACCCAACGCACAATAAAGGCAAGATGCGAGGGTCTGGGCGTTTCAGACGATGCAAAATTACAACTTTTCCATGAAACTACAAGAGATTATGGAAACTTTTCCCTCAAAAATAGTCGATAAATTGACTTCCACAAACGAAAATGGTCAATAAAGTCGTTAAGTGGTCGATAAAGAACTATTAATCCGAAAACGATATGCGAAAACTAAAAGAACTCCTCGGTTATGCCCTTGGCGGCTTGATGTTCGTGTTGCTCATCCCGACCTTAATGTGGTGGGTCTCGGGGATGCCTAACTTGTTGGCTGCACCCGTGGCAAGGATGGTGATTGCCCTTTTGTTAGCGGTGCTCGGGCTGTCGCTCAGCGTGTGGTCCATCGTCTACATGCGGCACAAGGGCGACGGCAACCCCATGGACGCCTTCGGCCACGAGGTGGCGCCCCGCACGAAGCACCTGATGACTGAAGGTCCCTACCGCCTGAGCCGCAACCCCATGCTGACGGGGAGTTTCGTCTATTTCGCCGGCGTATGCATTTGGCTTTGGGCGTGGCAGGCTTTGCTGGTGTTCGTTGTCTTCATCGTCATCATGCTGCTGCAAGTGCGCAGCGAGGAGAAGCGTCTCCGCCGCGACTTCGGCGAGGAGTATGAGGCGTATTGCAGGAGGACGGGGCGGTTTGGACCGATTAGTATTAAGAGGTGATAACAAAAATACTTTGAAATGTGCTTTGAATTCAAAAGTTTTCGTATTTTTGCAGCATCTGAAACGCCCAGGCCCTCGCATCTTGCCTTCGTCGTGCGTTGGGTTGCTAACAGATAGGCCGTGGCAAGCGGCCTCGTAACATGGGCGACTACGAAAAACAAGGAGGCTTTGCGGCCTCCTTTTTATTTTTCCCAAATCAACGGTATTTTTTCCAAATCACTTAGTTTGATGGCATGTACTGTGGTGACAAGCCAAAACTGTTCATTTTTATCATAGTGAAGATGTATGGCAGCAATATGGTTTGACTTCTCCAATAATACAGCCAATACCAGAGACAATGGTTTGTTACCCAAGCGAATTTGATTGAAGTTCTTCGCAACAAACTCGGCATAGCCCTCTTTGGTGATACCCAATCGGCTGAGTTGCTCTTCCATTTCATTCATATGACGATGATTGTGCTTAACGGTATTACCAATACTTGCCCGTATCGTTTGGACACGAGATGGCAACTCGATGTAATTGCTAATTTTGTTCAAGGCGGAATTGGGGATTCTCCCAATACTTTTGTATTTCTTGTTGAGCTTGACGCGGTTTCTTCTTTGATTAGACATGGCGGTTCGTTTTTGATGTTGCAAAATAACCATGTCTGTCAAGAACAAGCCGTTGATTAAACGTTTGTTGTCGACTGTAGTCGTTTGTTGTCGTTTGCTGTCGGGTATCATTCTGACAATGAATGATATAATTTTCCATCGTCTATCTATCTTCACCACAGGCTCCGTCAGGCATGTCATCCCCGAGAGGGTTTGTGCGATGGCATGGAAATCGAAGATTAGCTACGCTGAATCAAAGATTTCGACGTAGTCAATCTATGGCTGACGGAGCCGTCCTCTGCCTCCTTGTGAGGCAACTGTCGCAAATTTTGCGATAGTTCCACAACGCACACGACCGCTTCCTCTGCATCGACGATACCGTCTATGATATCGGGGCCTCGCTGAAGGACCTGGGCAAGACAGGGTTCGCCTTCAGCCGCATGGAGATTGGGGCTGAGGGGCTGAGGGGGAAAATGTGATGGGATGCGTTTTTTATCGGAATCAATGGAAAGATTTCAAGGAAAATGTTTATTTTTGCAAATTAATAGGTACATCAACAAATATATTATAAATAATAACTTGATATACAATAATATAACACAAATTATAGTTCTCAAAAACGAGGCCGTTCCTAACCTTAAATAAAGCGAAAAATGAATGACATTCAAAACATATTATCTTCTAGGCAAATCACAAAACTGGTATATGTCGATGATGAACTAGGAAAGAGTTCATATCATGATAATATAAAAGGGAAAGTCTATGTGTTATTGGAAGAAGGGAAAGGATTTCAAGAGTATCCCTTCTTTGGCAACGCAGAAATCTGGGAAGAAACGTTTGAACAATGGTGGCAAGAAGCTTCTATTGCTGATGTTATTCAATTAGCCAATTCTATACAAGTTG
>DAIOUZ010000131.1:0-480 GCA_036759285.1 Candidatus Limiplasma sp.
CTCCACTCTTTTCTGTCCCCTCGTTCCTTCCGAAAGCGGGTGCAAAAGTACTACCTTTTTACAAATCCACAAGCAGTTTTTTGAAAAATTTTTCATTTTTTTTATAGTACACTAACTATCAGTAAGATACTTGTGCATTTTTTTTGAAAAACTCTTTGAAAAAAGAGCAGAAACCATTGTTTTTCTCGAAAAAATGGCATTTTTTGCCATGTATCCTTAGAGGAGAAAGCACTCAAACGACCCCTATTTGAAAGACAAATCTCGACACTTTCTATCGATGTTATTGGCACACCTTATTAATATAAATGAAAACGATGACTTTTTCCAGAAAGCGATGTCGGAATTGGCACAAAAACGCTATTTTTGCCGAAAATAAAGCCATGATGAAGTTTCGCATCAGATTCTTTTTGCTGGGGATTGCCTTGTTCGCGTCATGTATGGTCAAAGCGCAGGTTTTTTCGAACGACTTTGAAAACCGCA
>DAIOUZ010000131.1:490-9400 GCA_036759285.1 Candidatus Limiplasma sp.
GGATACGATCCATATGATGAACCATCCGGCAAGTATGAAAACCGCAACGAATGGAACAGACCATGGTTCAACCTTCATATTGTTGCAGATAGCAGCACGGCGGAAGAAAACTTCGTTTGCATCTGCGACACCATCCACGAATATGGCTTTGGTTTCGGCATTAATGCGAGCAAAACATACCCCAACCAAAACATCAACTGCAAATTCGATTTCCTATTCAAGGCTGATGCAGAAACCCAAGCCGACATCGTGGTGAGCATTGACGATACGATCCGCAACCGCTACTGGAATGCTTATCCTCTTGCGAATTATGTGGACAATACCGCTGAATGGTCTCGTGCGCAACTCGACCTGAACTTCCCCTACGACTACATCAAGAATTGTGAAATCAAGATTTTTGTCTGGAATAAGGGCAAGGAAAGGCTGCTTTTTGATGATGCACGATTGGAAGTCAAAACCGATGTTTTGCCAAGCTATCAGCCTGAAATCATACCCATTCAAGATTCAACTATACAACATGGCAACTTTTTCCCGATTGTGGAATACATCAACACTCAAGGCGACACTATCAATGATCCTTCAGTTGCAGAATTCCATTATCACATGATCCCAATGTGGAACAACAATGTTTTTATAGGTTACACATTCAAAACCAAAACGCAGTTTAAGAAAGATGTTAAACTACTTAGATTAGCCATCGTGCAAAACTTGCCTGAAGGTGAAATCATCGTTTATCGTAGAAACCAGCACATTGACAGCATTTCATCCTTACAACTTGACGTTGAACACCGCACTGCCTGTTTCAATATCGACTATTGGCGCGACCATCCTTTGTTGCATTATCCTATGCGAAATGACACAAGCGATTATTTTGAGGACATTTCCTATCGTTATGTCAAAGCGGGAGAAGTGTTTGAAAGCGACTTTAACATCTATCATAATGCGCCTAACGAACTTCCCCGCCTCATGCCTGTTTGGGACGGCTACCAAAGTGCCTTCATCTTTACCGAACATGCCGACTGGACAGACCTGCGCACGCATCGTGCCGTACTTTTTGGAAATGAAAACATCACCAAACCCGAAGATGCCATCGGTGGCTTCTGCTATTTCAACATCCCCGTCACAAAGAGCGTGTTCTATTGGAATCCCGATAACATCACCAACGCTGAAACCAGCCACGGACTATTCCCTGGACTTATCGAATCCATCAAGACCAACAAGGAATTCTTTAAATTACTGAAAACCTTAAAGAAAGAAGGCTTCGAGATTTGTCTGCACTCGCCTGAAATCTACACCACCATCCCGAGCGAGTTTCCCAAGGCCATGCGCTTCATGAGGCGAAATTTCAACACGATTTCATGGATTGACCACGGCTACAACAACGGTCCCGAGAAGAACCGCGAGGACATGGTTTGCGACGGCTTGTTGCCCGAATCACCGCAATATTCCGTCGAGCTTTGGAAGAAGAATGGCGTCCGCTATCTTTGGAATGCCTATTACGAAGAGAACCGCATGGAGCAGTACAACTTCGACAGTCACTTCGTGCAGCCCTACGACGGCTTTGGCGACGCCCTGCCCAACCGTCAAATCACCACGCTGCCCAACGGCGACAAGGATTTCCTGCTTTGGTCGACACCCTCGACTTTGGAAGTGAACGAAGACCGCGAATGGTACTATTATTTCGACAGCATCCGCTTGCAACACCTTGTCGACCAGCATAATGTATTCATCACCCACATTTATCCTGCTTGGACGGACCCGTGGCGCGGTTTCTGGCAATACAACGAAAACGGCACCGCCGTGGCCATGCCTGGCTTCAATTTTGCTCTAAGTCAGCTCGCCCATTTCCGCAATGAGAAGAAAATCCTGCCCACCACGATTGAACAATACCTCAGTTTTTACGAAAAGCTCAATAGCATCGAATATACGATCATCGATCACAACACCATACAACTAACCAACCCCACTGAAGCCATCAAAGGTCTGACGCTACTTTGCACCAAACCCATCGTCGTGGAAGGTAAACCTATCGATTTCCGCAAAGTGGACGAAGGCTATCTGGTGTGGTTTGATCTGAAAAAAAACGAAACCGTAATCATAAGATACAGAGAATGAAAAGACTATCTATATTCGTCAGCGGCAACGGCACCAACCTGCAGCGCATTGCCGAGTATTTCGCCAACAACCCTGATGTTGAAATCGCCAACGTGGTCTGCAACAACCCCAAGGCTTACTCTATTGAACGCGCCAAGAACTTGGGCATTCCGCTGAGGATGATTACCAAACAAGATTTCAACGGCGAGGCTTTTGTCAATGAGATGCAAAATCTTGACATCGACTTGATTGTGTTGGCGGGTTTTCTTTGGAAAGTTCCTGAGGCGCTCATCAAGGCCTTCCCGAAAAGGATTGTCAACATCCATCCTGCCCTATTGCCGAAATATGGCGGCAAGGGCTTCTACGGTGAACATGTACATGAGGCCGTAGTGGCAGCTAAAGAATCACAATCGGGCATTACTATCCACTATGTCAACGAGTTGTATGACAGCGGTGAAATCATCCTGCAAGCCTGGGTCAGCTTGGACGAAAAAGAAACGCCCGACTCCTTAGCGGCAAAAATTCACCAATTGGAGCAGGCGTATTTTCCTGTGGCGATTGAGCAGGTTTTAAAGTCACAAAACTGACAAAACCTACAAAACAGTATTACTCGTGCGACTCGCCCAACCGGGCAGTCGCAGGAAAGCCGCCGGTTGGCAGCTTTCCACTTATTGCATTATAGGTTTTGCTTGTTTTGAAGGTTTTGTGACTGATGCATTATTCCGTCGGCAAAGCCTTAAAGCCGTTGCCCATGATCTCCGAGCTTTCAATCACGTTGACGAAAGCGTTCGGGTCGAGGAAACGGAGGTTGGCTTTCAGCTTCACTAAATCGGAACGGTTCAAAGTCACATAAATCATCTTGCGCTCGGCACCTTGATAGAGGCCACTGCCCGCGAACACCGTACCGCTGCGGTCCAAGTCCTTGATGATGAAGTCGCGTACCTCTTCAATCTTATCGGTGACGATGAAGGCTGTCTTGTAGCTCTTCACGCCTTCAACCACGAGGTCGATGATCTTGCTCTCGATGAAGATAAGGATGATGGAATAGATAGGCAGACGGATATCCTCGAAGGCAACAAGCGTGGTCAGTGAGATGATGCTGTCGACAATCAGCACCAGGGTTCCAAGGCTGATTTTAGTGTATTTATGGGCAATCATGGCAATGATGTCGGAGCCGCCTGAAGTGGCACCAGAGCGGAAGATGACACCGATAGCCAAACCATAGATGAGACCCGAAACGACTGTGTTCAGGAAGAAGTCAGGCATGAAGTAGCGCTGCACATCACCATCCATGAAGAACAACGACGACTGCAGTTCGGTGTCGAAGAAAGCTCCGTCGTGGATGACAGGCGCATAGCCCCACCATGTTTCAAGGATATAGGTAAACACAGGTATCAAGATGACCGAGATGACCGTCTTGACACCGAATTTTGGACCAAGTATGATGGTGCCGATGATGAGCAATGGGATGTCCATGCAGATACCCGCCAAAGAGATCTTCCAACCCCACATGGCATTGAACACGTTGGCAAGACCATATACACCGCCAGGCGCCAGGTGGTAAGGATTCACGAACATCACGTCGCCTACGGCGAAAAGAGCCGAACCTAAAACCAACAAGGCATAGGCCAAGATTTGTTGTTTCAATTTCTCGTTTTTCATAACTCAAGCAATTATGATTCAGTTAATTAGATTAAAAAACACCCTTTTTGAAGCAGCAAAGGTACGAAATTTCCAAATTCTTTCTAATTTTGCAGTCTCAAAATGGACCCGTAGTTTAATGGATAGAATAAAGGATTCCGGTTCCTTCGATCAGGGTTCGATTCCCTGCGGGTTCACTTCGACGGAAACGCCATAATGACATGAAAATCCTCATCGTAGAAGACGACAACAACCTTAGGGAACTGATGCACAAGGCATTGGTTGACGACCATCATGTGGTTGAAACCGCCGCACAAGTCCGTGAGGCCAAGATGAAAATTGAAATCTACGACTACGATTGCATCCTTTTGGACATCATGCTTCCCGACGGCAGCGGCCTTGACGTGTTGCGACAATTGAAGGCACAACGCAAGGCGGCTGGAGTCATCATCATTTCGGCCAAAGACTCCTTGGATGACAAAGTTTCAGGCCTCGACCTCGGTGCCGACGACTATCTCACCAAGCCTTTCCACATCGCCGAATTGTGCGCCCGTGTGAAAAGCGTTTTCCGCCGCAAGCAACAAAACGGCGAGCATTTCATCGAGTACGGCAACGTGAAGATATTGCCCGAAACACGCCAAGTTTTCATTGACGATCAATCCATCGAACTGCTGAAAAAGGAATTCGACATCCTTCATTTCTTCATGACCCGTCCGGAACGAGCCGTCAGCAAAAGCACTTTGGCCGAATCCGTTTGGGGCGACTACATCGACCAGGCCGACAACTACGATTTCATCTACGCCCAAATGAAGAACCTCCGCAAACGCCTTGCCGAAGCACAGGCAGACATCGAAATCAAGACCGTGCACGGCTACGGCTACAAATTGGAACAGCAATGAAACTCTCTACCCGCATCATAGTGACCATTTCCATTGCTTTGGTGGTGCTTTTCGCACTTTGGGCCATCGTTTTCAACCAAACCAGCAAACGACAGATTTACAGGCATATTGACCATATTCTGACCCAACAATCCGACAAAATTATCAGTCGGTTCATGGAAAATGACAGCCTGCCGAGGTCGTTGGAAGGCATGTCAGGAACAATGCAGTTTTTCATTGAGAAAGTGTCGCCCGAATATGCAGCAAACCATCAAACACCAGTGTTTCAAACCGATGAGGAATTCATCGATGACATTCAGGAAGATGAAATTGTCAGGGAAATGACTCGCCTTTTCCAAAAGCAAGGCATTAACTACGAACTCACGCTGACCACCCAAGTCTTTGCATGGAACGACACCCTTGATTTTGCCCTTGTCAGTATCATCAGTTTGGCTGTGGTACTTCTCATCGCCATCATCCTGATTGTCAGCCTCATTATCATCTCCAACATGAAGCCTATCTATAGGCTCACTGATTGGTTGCGCAACCGCAAGGCAAACGAGGCTATTCCTCAGCACGACAGGAGCATCAAAGCGCAGGAATTTAAGGAGATAGAGTCAGCGGTTTTGGAAGCTTCCGAGAAATCAAGACAAATTTACGAAGAGCAGAAACGTTTCATCGGCCATGCCTCGCACGAAATTCAAACCCCAATTGCCGTCTGCCGCAACCGCCTTGAACTTTTGGTAGATGAAACCCAATTAGACGAGACCCAACTATCTGAAATTCAAAAGACTCTGGACACACTGAACTACATTTCAAGGCTCAACAAGTCGCTGTTGTTCATCTCGAAAATCGACAACCACCAATTCAAGGAAGAAACTGAAATCAACATCCAGCAGATTGTCAGCCAAACGCTTGACAACCTTTCGGAAATCTACGAGGGTCTGAATATTAAGATAGAAACCATTGAAAACGAACCGATTACTGTCACGATGGACCCGACTTTAGCCTCCTCCTTGGTGACCAACCTCCTGAAAAACGCCTTCATCCACAACCATCCGAACGGAACTATCAGCATCAAACTGAAAAACAACACTTTAAGCATCGGAAATACTGGAAACGACGAGGCCTTGGACGAGAACGTCGTTTTCAAAACCTTCTATAGAAAAGGCGAAAACACACATTCAACCGGCCTTGGATTGGCCATCGCCAAAGCCATTTGCACGGAATATGGATTTGAAATCCGTTACCAATTCGTTGAAAACCAGCATACTTTCTCGGTAAGGTTCAAATAATCAAAAAAAAGTTTCCCATTTCAGAATTATTTCAGATTCGGTTCAGACTTTTGCAGTCGAAAACCGTAAGGTTCAACGTAGTCAAACCAATTTGAAATAAAATGAAAAAAGCACTGTTCATACTCGCCACCTTATTAATAAGCACCTTCGTCCTCCATGCCGAAGACGCGCACCGCATCATCACCTTCGAGGAACTTCCCATCAAAGCGCAAGAGTTCGTAACCACTTATTTCTCAGGGCAAACCATTCGTTTCGTCAGGATGGAAATTGATGTGACGAAGACCGAATACACCGTGCGTTTCGAGAATGGCATGGAGATAGAATTCAACAGCACTGGCGATTGGGAAGAGGTGGAAAGCCACTCGGAGTGCCTGCCTTCAGGGTTTCTCAACGAAATGATACTCAACTTCCTGAACAAGAACCATCCCAACTATTGCCTGAACGAAATAGCGAGAGATCGGCACAAGATTGAAGTGGAACTGGCCAATGGATTGGAAATCGTTTTCAACAAATCTGGGGAGTTCCTACGCTATGACGACTAATCAAATAAATAAATTACAAACCTTAAAACTTTAAGAAAATGAAAAAGTTATCAATCATCCTCATCGTGGCGATGGCCTTAATCGGAACGGCCTGCACCAAACCAGAAGCCACATCGACCGAAGCAGCAACCAGGGCTGCAAGCATGCAAAACAAGTTTGAAATCGCTAAACCCATAAACGAGAGCGACATTGACCCAGCGATTATGGAATTCGTTATGACGCATTTCCCTCAAACTGGTATCTTCCACTGCTATCAGACGCAACATTACTACAAGGTGAACCTCGACGACCGTACCCAATTGGAATTCACGCACTCGTATGAGTGGGTAAAAGTGGACTGCGAACATTCGAACATCTACACCAGCGTGCCCACAAGCATTGTGCCTGAGCAAATCACCGCCTATGTGACCACTAACTTCCCTGGCAAGGCCATCGAGGAAATCGAGAAAAAGAGCTTTGGCTGGGAAATCGAGATGAAGAACGGACCTGAAATCAAGTTTGACCGCGACTTCAATGTCATCAACGGCGGAGGAAATGGTGGCGGTGGCAACGGTGGTGGAAACAACTCCAACTATCCAGAAATCAACACTTTCGTTGAGACCTACTTCCCTCAAGTCGGCATCGAGATTGAGGTGAAACTGACTGACAAAACCGAAATCGATTTCTATCTCACCTTCGAATGGAAGAATATCGACTGCGATGAAAGCCAAGTGTATGGCATGGTCCCGACCGAACTCGTCCCCACACAAATCACTGATTATGTGGTCGCCAACTTCCCGAACAACCACATCGACCAAATCGAAAAGACGAATTTTGGCTGGGAGATTGAACTCAACAACGACCACGAAATCAAGTTTGACCACAATTTCAACGTCATCAGCGGCGGCGGTAATGGTGGCGGCGGTAATGGTGGCGGCGGAAACGGTGGTGGAAACAACCCCAACTATCCGGAAATCAACACTTTCGTTGACACTTATTTTCCACAGGTCGGCATCCGCAAAGTGGAACGCGACGGCAACAAGTATGAAGTCGAACTCACCGACAACACTGACATCGATTTCAATTTGAGTTTTGAATGGACGAAAATCGATTGCGACGACTCCTATGTTTACGGCAGTGTCCCGACCGAACTTGTTCCCATGCAAATTGCTGATTACGTGACCGTTAACTTCCCAAACAACCACATCGACCAAATCGAGAAAAAATACTATGGTTGGGATGTAGAACTCAACAACGACCACGAAATCAAGTTCGACCACAATTTCAATGTCATCAGCGGCGGCGGTAATGGTGGCGGTGGCAATGGCGGTGGCGGAAACGGAGGTGGAAACAACTCCAACTATCCGGAAATCAACACCTTCGTTGACAATTATTTCCCACAGGTCAGCATCCGCAAAGTGAAACGCGAGGGCAACAAGTATGAAGTCGAACTCACCGACAACACCGAAATCGATTTCAATTTGAGTTTTGAATGGAAGAAAATCGACTGCGACGAGTCCAATGTTTACGGCAGTGTCCCGACCGAACTTGTTCCTGTGCAAATTACTGACTATGTGACCGCTAACTTCCCCGGAAAGCACATTGACAGCATCGAGAAGAAGAACAACGGCTATTGGGAAATCGAGTTGAACAACGGCCTTGAGGTTACCTTTGACAGCAATTTCAACTTCATCGGAATTGACGACAAAAAATAAGCAGCCATGAAAAAACTCATTGCCATAGCGCTTTTTGTAGGGTTCTCAGCACTCAACATCTCGTGCAGTAAACAAGTAACGGCACAGACACAGCCCACTATCGAAAGTTTTGTAAAGACATACTTTCCTGATGTCGAGATACTTTCCTCCATCAAAGACGGCTTAGACTACGATGTGACCCTCAGCGACTACACCAAAATTGAATTCGACGGCAACTTGTTGGGCGGCAAACTCGAATGGGACGAAATAGACTGCAAAAATTCAACGGTTTACAAAACTGTGCCTTCCACTCTAATTCCGTCCGAAATCTCGACACATGTCGCAAAGTACCACTCAGATTATACCATCGTGAAAATCTCAAAAGACCGTCGCGGATGGGAAATCGAACTGAGCAATGGCATTGAAATCGAATTTGACAGAAAATTCAACGTCATCGAAATCGATTAACCAAGCATTTTCAAACACAACTTTGTCTAACATGACGAACGCGGCCCGTTTTCGGTGTTTTTGTAGTTCTTCAGTTCCTCGATGATGGCATTTTTCAGCACGCCATTGCCCACACCATGGATGAAGGTCACCTTATTGTAATCGGCGGCAATCGCGCTGTCAAGCATCTTCTTGAAATAGTCCTTTTGGATTTTGAACATGTCGTGGCTCGAAAGGCCCAGAATGTTGTCGACCAACTCACCGATGTGCAGGTCCACTACGGCCTCACCTGGGGCGGTCTTGTGCTTGTCAATGGGTGCCTCTTGCTTCACCAAGGTTT
>DAIOUZ010000132.1:0-536 GCA_036759285.1 Candidatus Limiplasma sp.
GACAATCAATGTATTAGATTTTCTTTAATAATATACGACTATCCCTATTATAACAACCTTTTCTAAATCAAAATAGGTTATTGTATTAAACGGTTTTATTCGTTGCTCGACAAGTTTATAAACCAAAAACGAGTGAGAACCAAATAGTTTCCACTCGTTTTCCGATTTAGTTATGATGCAATAGCTCAAAACGTCTCCGGCACTTTCTCAGCCCCAGCCTCAGCCTCGAAATAAGCCCGTTTCACAAGAAAGGTGTCAAATAAACAGGGAGCAGCACTGTTTCCTCATCCTTTTTCAAGTCCTTGGTGTAAATCAGATAACGACAGTCGATAATACCTTTGGTTTTATTTACGCAAATTTTTATAGTCGATTTATCCAAAAATACCGAAATGTTTATAGTGAATTTATCCAAAAATACGGAAATGTTTCTATTGTATTGCTCCAAAAAACGCTTTTTTTGCCATTTGAAGTAAAAAATCGAGCAGAACCCATCTGGATTCCGCCCGATTCTTTTTATGTAAATAAAGTATTCAGAA
>DAIOUZ010000132.1:546-3586 GCA_036759285.1 Candidatus Limiplasma sp.
ATATACGTATTGTTTAGAACGTCTCCGGTACTTTTTCGGCTCCTTCGTCAGCCTCAAAATAAGGCCGTTTCTCGAAGCCGAACATATTGGCGATCAGACTGTTCGGGAATTGTCGGATGCTTTGGTTGTAGGCCTTGGCAGCCTCGTTGAAGCGGTTGCGCTCCGTCAGGATGCGGTTCTCGCAGCCCGCCAATTGGGCTTGCAGGGTGAGGTATTCCTCGTTGGCTTTGAGGTCGGGGTAGTTCTCTACCTCTACGATGAGTCGGTTCAATGAGTTACCCAGTTCCTTTTGGGCAGCCTCAAAGTTGGAAAATTCGGTTTCGTCGAAGTTCTCCGTGTTGACAGTGGTATTGGCCGCTTTGGCGCGGGCTTCCGTCACGGCGATGAGCGTGCCTTGCTCGTATTCGGTGTAGTTCTTCACTAAAGCGACGAGGTTGGGCACTAGGTCGGCGCGGCGCTGGTAGACATTCTCCACTTGGCCCCAAGCTGTGGTCATGGCTTCCTGCTTTTTCACAAATCCGTTGTAGGCACCAATGCCCCAAATGAGGATGATACCTACAATGATGATAATGATAATCCAAATTTTCTTCATGAGTAAAATTCTTTATGCTAGACTTCAGGCCCATAGACAGTCTCGCGTCTCGCAGTCCCGTAGTCCCGCGTCTTAATTAGATGAATTCAAGTTTGTCCTGAGTGGTGTTCTTCTCGCAATAGTGGCAGTGCAGCTTGATGTTGCCCTGTGCGTCTTTGACGACGGTGAACTTGGTCGGCACGTCATGCTCCTTGTTGGTGACACAGTTGGGGTTGAAGCACTTCACGATGTGCTCGATGCGCTCGGGGATGGTCACGGTCTGCTTCTTGATGACCTCAAAGTCCTTGATCTCGATGATGGAGGCAGTGGGGGCGACGAGGGCAATCTTGTTCACATCTTCGGGTTGGAAATACTTATCGGAAACTTTGATGAAGCCTTTCTTGCCGTATTTCTTGCTCTCCACGTTGGTGCCGAAATACACGGGGTTGCTGACTTTCTCCAAGCCCAAAATCTTGACGACTTGGAACACTTTGTCGGCGGGGATATGGTCGATGACGGTGCCATTCTCAATGGCGCTCACGGTCAATTCTTTTTTCTTTTCCATAGTGTATATGTTGTTGATTGTTTAACTGTTGAATTGTTGGTTGACGGCCCTTCGACAGGCTCAGGGACCTGTAAGAGCTAAGGTCGTTGAGCCTGTCGAAACGCCGACTTGTATTATTTAAGTCCTAGGATGGATGCTATAAGTGCTTGACGAGCGTAAACTCCATTTTGTGCCTGTTGGAAGTAATATGCCTTCGGGTTGGCGTCGACGTCCACGTGGATCTCGTTGACGCGCGGCAACGGGTGCAGCACACGGCAGTTGGGCTTCGAGTTCTCTAACATGGCATTGCGCAGCACGTAGGAGTTCTTCACCTTCTCGTATTCCTCGGGGTCGGGGAAACGCTCGCGCTGGATGCGGGTCATGTAGATGATGTCGGAGCGGGGGATGGCTTCCTCCAACTCGGTGTACTGGTGATATTCAAGGTTGCGGTCCTTGATGTGCTGCTTGACGACGCTCGGGAGCTTCAGCTCGACGGGCGAGACGAGGTTGAACTTCGCGTTGAAGTGGCACATGGCCTCAACGAGGCTGTGGACGGTGCGGCCGTATTTCAGGTCACCGACGAGAGTGATCTCCAAGTTCTCAAGTGTACCCTGTGTCTTGCGGATGCTGTAGAGATCAAGCATGCACTGGGTGGGGTGCTGATTGGCACCGTCACCAGCATTGATGACGGGCACCTTCGATACCTCGGAAGCAAAGCGGGCCGAGCCTTCGATGGGGTTGCGCATGACGATGAGGTCGGCGTAGCTGGCGACCATGGTGATGGTGTCGGCTAAGGATTCGCCTTTCTGAATACTCGTTCCGGCGGTGCTGCTGAAGCCGATGACGTTGCCGCCCAAGAGTTGGATGGCGGTCTCGAAGCTCAGGCGCGTACGGGTGGAGGGCTCGAAGAACAGCGAGGCGATGATGCGGCCGTTCAGCAGGTTCTGGTGCGGGTTTTTCTCGAAGTCCTCGGCGATGTCCAGGACATGGCAGATTTCTTCGGGCGTGTAGTCGCTGATGGAGATCAGGCTACGGTTTTTCAGTGATATTGACATAGGCTTATGGATTTATTATGTTGATTTTGGCAAAAAAAAGACGGTCAACAATGTGACCGTCGATATAGGAATTAGGGAAATTCATTTTGATGGAACCAGTTGATTCCGTGGTGATAATCTTTTCCGATGGTTTGTTTTGGTATCTCATCGGACTGCAAAGATAGGGATTAATTCAATAGCTGGCCACAATTATGTGGAAAAATTCTTGGAAAACTATCCAATTTGAAAAGTATACGTTTTAATTGCGTCTGTTCAGTACTATATTCGTATGCCGATGAGAGGAAGATACTGTACATAGATGGGATACCTCCTCTTTTTTCATCATCCATTATTCGTTTTGATTCCCAAAGCAGCCATTGGAACATTGAATGTTTTGGTAACAATCGGACTTCTTCTATCGCCCTTTTTGCCTTTGATGGATAAGGCCTTCACTGTAGTTGTGCCTTTTTCTAGAGGAATGGGTGTCTCATTATAAAGTATGCTATCGGAAGTAGGTTCACTTCCGTCTGTTGTGTAGTAAATTTTGATTTTTTTTGTTTTGTGCTTTTTAATTTCATTCGGAAAACTAAGATTAACCTGTGGCTTACCCAAAGGAGACTCTGTTTTAGTAATCACGGGGAAAGGAATAGAAATGCGATAATACATTTTGCTATAATGCTTGAACATCTTTTTTTTCATAGCATCTTCTCTAGTCGCCTCAATAAGAGGATAGAGTTTTGGATAGGATTCCCTGATAGTTTGTCCGTAATAGCCAATGACGAGAGAGCGGCGCTGCTCCTCAGATGAAATTACTCCTAAATACTCCATTCTAGAGCAGAAATAAATTACTTTATTGTAAGACTTACGGATTATTACTTCATCAGGAATAGA